>DQHP01000109.1 GCA_003524435.1 Microbacterium sp. | reverse complement strand
GGCACCCGCCTCGACCGCGACCGCCCCACCCGCATCACCACCTGGCCCGGCGGCGAGGCCGAGGACTGGACCGAGCCTGACACCACGGAACGCCCCGTCACGGCGCGCACGGACGACTTCCTGGCGTTCGTCGCCGAGCAGGTTGCCGCGCGTCGTGAGGAGCAGGACGCGACGATCCGCAGTGTGATCGCCGACGAGCACGGGGGTCGTTGATGGGACGTGCGAGGCGTCCGTATCGGCGGAAGACGGACTATGTGCCCCGGGACGAGCGACGCCTGAGTGTGCGGGCGGTGCATCGTGACGAGCCGGATGTGGACAAGCTGGCGGAGATGTTCATCCGCCTCGCTCTGCAACGCGTCGCCGACGCGCGCACCGAGCGCGAAAACACCGCCGCGCCGTCCTCGCTGAAACCCCCGGTACACCGGCAGAACACCGGCGCGCCAAGGTAACATCCAAGCCACGCCCCGACACCAACAGGAACACGCGGGGTGCGTATCAAAACAAGGGCGGACCCCTGCCAGGCATCACGCCACGGGCAAGGGGAATGCAGCCGCGAACCCCGGTCCTGGGGTTCGTGAATCTCGAAGTCACGCACGCGCCACCCGCATCCTCTGGTTCTCGGGCCGATCGTTCTATTTGCTCGTTGACTTCGAGAGGACCCCTGATGTCTGTTCAGGCCGCACTCACCCCGCCCCACGATCCTTCCGGTCTGCCGTTGCCCGCGCGTGACCTCGCCCAGGCGGTGTCCTACCTGCGGGTGTCCACGAAGGAGCAGGCGGAGAAGGGCGGGAAGGACGAGGGGTACTCGATCCCCGCGCAGCGCGCCGCGAACCAGCACAAGGCCGAACAGATCGGCGCGACCATCGTCGAGGAGTTCGTCGACGCGGGCGAGTCCGCGAAGAAAGCCGACCGGCCCGCTCTGCAAGACATGATCCGGTACGTCAAAGCCCACCGGGTGAAGTACTGCATCGTCCACAAAGTCGACCGCCTCGCCCGCAACCGTGCCGATGACGTCGCGATCCACTACGCCCTCCAAGAAGCAGGCGTCACCCTCGTCTCCGCCACCGAGAACATCGACGAAACCCCCTCCGGGATGCTGCTGCACGGCATCATGTCGACCATCGCGGAGTTCTACTCCCGCAACCTCGCCACCGAAGTCGTCAAAGGCATGACTCAGAAAGCGATGACCGGCGGCACCCCGACCAAGGCACCCGTCGGCTACCTCAATACCCTCCAACGCGACGAGCTCGGCCGCGAAGTGCGCGGGATCGCGATCGACCCCGACCGGGCACACCTGGTGACCTGGGCGTTCCAGGCCTACGCGTCCGGGAACTACAGCCTCTCCGCACTCCACAACGAACTCACCGGCAAAGGGCTCACGACGCTGCCGACACCGAAGCGCCCCTCCCGGCCCGTCGCACTGTCCACAGTGCACCGGATGCTCTGCAACCCGTACTACAAGGGCGACGTCGTCTACAAAGGCGTCCGCTACGACGGCGACCACCCCCGCCTGGTCGAACCCGAAGTCTGGCTCACCGTCCAGGCCGTGCTCCGCGCGCACAACCAGTCCGGAGACCGCACCCAGACCCACGACCACTACCTCAAAGGCACCGTGTTCTGCGGGCAATGCGAATCACGACTGATGATCAACCACGCCCGCTCCAACAGCGGCACCATCTACCCCTACTTCGTCTGCACCGGCCGACACCAGAAGACCACCAACTGCACCCAGCGCGCCCTGCACACCACCGACGTCGAAACCCTCATCGAGGACTACTACCAGGGCATCCGTATCCCGCCCGAGACCGTCGCCGTGCTCCGTGAGACCCTGAACGTCGAGCTGGACCGGCTCACTGCATCCGCCAGCGAGGAAGCTGCAGACCTCACCGCGCGGAGGGTGAAGAATCTCGCTGACCAGGAACGCATCCTTGACGCGCACCTCGCGGACGCGATCACCCTCGACCAGCTCAAGACCCGGCAAGGCAAACTCCGCGCCGAACTCGACACCATCGACGCACGCCTCGCCGAGCACCACAACGACTACGCCGAAGCCCGCACCCACATCAGCGACTGCCTCGACCTCGCCACCGACATCGCCCGCATCCACACCGGATGCGACGACCAGACCCGCAGACTCTGCAACCAGGCCTTCTTCGTCAAGATCTACATCGACGAAGACCACACCATCCGACCCGTCCTCGCCGAACCCTTCAGCATCATCCTCGACCCCGACAAAGCCCGCGACGCCCACACCTGGTCCGCGGCCCACGCCGCCGCAACGCAAGAGTCCGAAGTCCCAACACCATCCATTTGGCTGCATGTTGGAACTTCGGACATTAAGTGCCCCTGGAGGGACTCGAACCCCCAACCGTTTGCTTAGGACGCAACTGCTCTTCCATTGAGCTACAGAGGCTGGCCTGATCAGTCTATCTAGGAAAGATGATCCTCCTACGCGGCTAGCGCCAGATATGGCTCCCAGCATGGATCGCTGCGCTCGGCACCCCGCACGGTCCACGCTCCACCGCGCGGCGGCCGCGGCGCGAAGCGCAACTCCCACCGCATCTCCTGCGGTGTGCGGTCGCTCTTGACGTTGTTACAGCGCAGGCAGCAGGCGACGAGGTTCTCCCACGAGGCCGCTCCCCCTCGGGAGCGTGGCAGCACGTGATCGATTGTGGATGCTGCCTTGCCGCAGTATCCGCAACGGTGATTGTCCCGGCGCAGCACCCCGCGTCTGGTCACCGGAACACGGCGGCTCATCGGGAGACGCACGTATCTCGACAGAATTATGACGGCGGGACGATCGTAAAAACCGCTGGCAGCCCAGACGGGATCGTCCTCCACGCGTTCAATCACGGTGGCTTTCTGATTCATCACGAGCACGAGGGCTCGTTTGAAAGACACCACTGCGAGCGGTTCGTATCCGGCATTCAGAACAAGTGTGCGCATCGTCATCCTCTCGATCCGCCGGGACGGCTTCCCGGCACTCTCGAATCACACGACGTCACTCGAACAGCAGAATGTACGCAGAGACCAAAAAAGGCGCTGTCTTTTACAGACAGCGCCTTTTGCACACGACAAGCTCAGTGCATCCCTGCGGGCAATGCCGAAGGACGTAACGACCGAGTGCATCCGTGGTGCGGATGCCCGGTATTCGTTCCATCAGCTTCTCCCGTTCGTGCGACGACGGGTTCAGGCTAACTCATTACGCCGACAACACACGAAACGAGAGGTGAACACTCAGGAGCGTGTCGACTGGGTCGTCCGAAAACAACGCTCAGCTGTGACGACGCAGATCAGCCCGCGTTTGCGCGAAGCCAGGCATATGGCTCCATCTTTCCACCGTTGACCCATACCTCGAAGTGAAGGTGGTTCGCAGTGGAGCGTCCCGTGCTCCCGACCTGTCCGATCATCTGACCAGCAGCAACAGTCTGCCCCGCCGACACGACGCGCGTGCCGTAGGTCATGTGGCCGTAGGTGGTCGAAACACGCTGTCCGGCAATCACATGGTCAATGACGACCGCGACGCCGTAGCCGTAGTGGCTCTCGCTCGAGACTCGAACAACGCCTGCCGCTGTCGCATAAATGGGCGTGCCTGCGTTCGCGAGCATGTCGGCACCGTCGTGGCCACCGCTAATCGTGCGGCCCTCATGGTACGAACCAGGAGGGAGTGGATAGCGGACGGCGCCCGAGCCGGGTGAGACGAGTCCGTACCCACCGGTGTCAACGCCTCGCGGGGAGGAGGAAGCGCTCGCAGCAGCAGCGGCGGCTTCAGCCTTCGCGCGGGCCGCGGCAGCTTCTTCTGCCTTCTTCTTCTCGATCTCTTCAGGAGTCGTCGCAGAATACGTACCGCGGTCTAGCGGAGCGCTCGTGGCAGCCGAAGCAACGACCAGAGACTGAGCGTCATCTGTCGCGATCTGCTGCAACGTTGCTGCAGCGTCGACTGTCTCTGAAGAGGCGGCATAGGCGGGAAGTGCGACTGCGGCAACCAAAGCGCCCACAGCACCAAAGATCGCGATGGAGCGCATCGGTTTGATCATCTTGCGCGCGGCGTCACGAGGTGCGACAGCACGCTTGCGCTTCAGAGTCTTTTCAGATGTGTTCGCGGACGGTTCGATATCTGCGGCCAAAAGGTGATCCTCCTGCGCCCTCACGCTTCGGGTGCGTGCGCTCGTCTGGGGCGAGCGAAAGGCGTTGTTCACGGGATGTCGCGAGCGGGCTTTCTTCACAAACGACTTTCCCGAGGTTACCGGAACATAACGATTCTGTCACCCTGAGACGCTGACAATCCCCCGAGAGCGGATGCTTACCCAGCCGTGACGACGAATCGTTAGACCGGATCGCCCACTAAAAAGATGTGCGATGCGAGTTCGACGGGAAGCTCCAGACCCTCATCGTTGCCGTCCATCTGGATCAGCACATAGCCCTCGTTGAAGCGGTAGTTGCCGTGCGCGCCGGGCACGACGCCCGCGTCACGCAGCTGCTCGAGAAGCTCCGGGTCGACCTGCGCTGGCTCTGCGAGACGACGCACTGTGCCCTCGATGGGCTCGTTGGCGTGGTTGAGCTTGCGCACAAGTCCTACCACTCCCTCATCGAAGGTGCGTGCGGGGTCGCCACCGAGTTGATCAAGTCCTGGAATCGGATTGCCATACGGCGATTCCGTCGGGTGACCGAGCAGTTCTACCAGGCGACGTTCAACCTGTTCGCTCATCACGTGCTCCCAGCGGCAGGCCTCTTCATGGACGAATGCCCAGTCCAGCCCAATCACATCAGAGAGCAGGCGTTCGGCCAGCCGGTGCTTGCGCATGACGTCAACGGCCTTACGGCGCCCCGCATCGGTGAGCTGCAGCGTGCGATCTTCAGAGACGACCACAAGCCCGTCACGCTCCATCCGCCCCACTGTCTGCGAGACGGTGGGCCCGGAATGACCGAGGCGCTCAGAGATGCGTGCGCGCAAGGGCACAATGTTCTCTTCTTCAAGTTCGAGAATCGTGCGGAGGTACATCTCCGTGGTGTCGATCAGATCGGCCATGTCTGTCCCTCCGGGTCGTCTTAGGTAAGCCTACCTTCCTGCACAGACGTCAGGGGTGCGTCACGGTGGAACGCGCACCCCTGGCACGCCCCTAGAATCGAGCCATGGCGATCGAGATTCCACGTGACCTCCTGCCCGTTGACGGCCGTTTCGGCTGCGGTCCTTCGAAGGTGCGCGCAGCGCAGCTCGAAGAGCTGGTCACTTCTGGTGCCAGCATCCTCGGCACTTCGCACCGGCAGGCCGCAGTGAAGAACCTCGTCGGCAGCGTCCGCGAGCAATTCGCTGATTTGCTGCGCATCCCCGAGGGATACGAGATTGTGCTCGGCAACGGTGGCTCAACCGCGTTTTGGGATGCTGCGGCATTCGGCCTCATCGAACGTCGCAGCCAGAACCTCACCTTCGGCGAGTTCGGCGGCAAGTTCGCCAAGGCAGCTGGCGCTCCGTGGCTCCAGGCCCCTGACGTACGCAGCGCAGAGCCCGGTTCTCTCATCGCCCCTGAGGTTGTCGAAGGCGTCGATGTCTACGCGTGGCCTCACAACGAAACCTCCACCGGAGTCGCGGCCCCCGTCGAGCGCGTAGCCGCCGAGGGCGCTCTCACGGTGATTGACGCCACCAGCGCTGCGGGCGGAATCGACTTCGACGTCACGCAGGCTGATGTCTACTACTTCGCACCGCAGAAGAACCTCGGCTCAGATGGCGGCCTGTGGTTTGCCGCCATGTCGCCAGCTGCGATTGAGCGGATCGAGCGGATCGCCGCATCCGATCGTTACATCCCCGAGTTCTTGAGCCTCAAGAACGCTGTCGACAACTCGCGCCTCAACCAGACCCTGAACACTCCGGCTCTGACCACGCTGCACCTGCTGGACACCCAGCTGAAGTGGATCAACGGCAACGGCGGCCTCGCCTGGGCTGGTGGCCGCACAGCGGAGTCGTCCTCGGCGTTGTATGACTGGGCCGAAGCATCCACTGTCGCGACCCCGTTCGTGACGGATCCTGCGCACCGCTCACCTGTCGTTGTCACGATCGACTTCGACGACAAGATCGACGCGGCCGGAATCGCTAAGACCCTGCGCGCGAACGGTATCGTCGACACCGAGCCTTACCGCAAGCTTGGCCGCAACCAACTGCGTGTCGCGACGTTCGTCTCGATCGAGCCAGATGATGTGCGCCAGCTCATCCGCTCGATCGACTACGTGCTCGCTAACACCGCGTCCTAGCAGGACACGTTCGCGCTGCTCATCTCCGCTCGCGCTATCGAAATTTCGGCCGCGTGAGAGAAGAACAGCAGCACGAACCAGGAAACCAGTAGCGCGAGCTACTCCTCTTCGTCGGAGTCGTCCTCATGGGAGTCGGAGTCGTCCTCGTCAGAGTCATCAGCCGCTGAGTCATCGAGTTCGTCGATGTCTACGCCATCAAGGTCTCCGGCGTGCAGTACTCGCGATTCTGACGGGTCATCGTCTTCGTCGAGGTCATCGTCGTCCTCGTCGAGGTCGTCGTCGTCGCTGAGCTCGTCATCGCCGAGGTCGTCGTCGTCTGACTCGTCCTCGCCAGAATCGTCTGACTCACCTTCAGAATCCGAATCGCCGGCCTCAGCTGCAGTAGCCGCTGCTTGCTCCGCAAGCTCGACCTGGTGCGCACGGTATTCGGCCAGACGCTCGGCCCACGGCACCCATTCCGGAGCCAGCAGGGCGCCGTCAGCAGGCATCAGCTCAGCCTCGAGCACGGTCGGCTCAGCGTCCTCGACGCTTGCCACAGTGACCGTCCAAAACCAGCCTGGATAGCCGGGGAGGCGGTTCTCAAAGCGCAACGACACCGATCCGTCATCCTCCGCGAGGTAGCCCGCAGGAGGGCCGACCGTCGAGGCAGGCGTGATCTCATGCAGCGCGGCGAGCGCGAGGTCGTGTGCGCCAGTTAGACGTGCGTCGACATCAGGCATCGAGATCCTCTGCAACCTTGCGCAGCATTGCTGCGACCTTGCGTCCGTGCCCAGAGGAGGGATAGCGACCGCGTCGCAGATCGCCGCCGATGCTGTCGAGGACCTTCACGAGGTCTTCGAGAATGATCGCCATGTCATCTGCGGGCTTGCGCTTCGCTTTCGCAAGGCTGACAGGAGCATCGAGGATGCGTACGGAAAGCGCTTGGAGCCCGCGCTTACCGTCGGCGACGCCGAACTCCACTCGGGCACCCTGTTTGACCGCAGTATCTGCGGGCAGGGCTGAGGCGTGCAGGAAGACGTCCTGGCCTTCATCGCTTGCGATGAAGCCAAACCCCTTCTCATCGTCGTAGAACCTGACCTTGCCGGTGGGCATGGGAGAACCTCGCTGTGTGATGGTGCTGGAAAGAAGGCGCGCGTATCTGCGGCCTCCCCCAGCCTACCGGTGTTCCAGGCACTAAGCTGAGACGAATGAGCACGCAGAATTCGGGGCCAGAAGTTCCCGTCCGTCGAGTGGATCGCATCCTCGCCTTCACGGCATTGACGCTCGCTGCACTCTCGGTGATTTCTTTCTTCGCGATCATCATCGGTAGCGCGGCTGGAATGGACCAACACGCGTTTGGCTCCGGCGTGTGGCCGATCGTTGCCGCGATCCCGATGTGGGGCCTGCCCATCGCGTTCGTGATGATCATCGTGCTGCTGGTGATGAGCTTCATTCGAAAGGGGCGCGCCACCACGCGCTCGTGACGATGAGCACACACGCCCGCCCGCTCGCAGTCTGGCTGGCCGCCGAATCTGATTCGCAGCTGGCCGCCCTTTTTGAAGCGCGCGGAGTGCGTACCGATGTGCCGTGGTCCGATTTTTTCGATGCCGCTGAGGGGCTCCTGGATCCCGCCTCAATTGAGCGGATGCTGCCGCAACTGACGCGTGTAGAAGCCGTCGCACTGCGCCGCGCTGTCGAGGCCGAGACCGGCGAGATCGGCGAGACTGACGAGACCACCGCCCCATCAGACAGCGATGACGCGAGAGACACCCTCATTGCTCTCGCGCTGCTGCGCCCCGGCGGCACGCCGCATCCCCCGGTCATCGATGCCGTGGCATCGCGGAGTGTGCCAGCAGCATCCCTCACGAACAACGTCGCCGTTCCGGCGACAGAGCCTGCGGCAGCGCATGCTGCCGAACGAGCGTTTACGAGTGTCGCGGCTATTGCCGATGTGCTGCTCATGGCCAGAGAGACAGCATTGGCTCTTCTCACCAGTGGCAATCTCGCCGCGGGTGAGAAACGTCGAATGGCAGAAGCTGGCCTTCCCGTCGACGTCATCGACGAGCTTGTTGCTCTCGCAGGCGACGCAGCGCTGGTATCTGTCAATGACCGCAAACTCCGGCTCAGCGCCGCAGGCGAAGAATGGCTGCGTCTTGCGGCGTCCGAGCGCTGGGCGCACATTGCCGAAGGATTCCGATCCGCGTTGCCACGCGGATTGCGGAGCGCAGACGGCGGTTGGCTTCCGATGGTGCAATGGCCCGATCAGCATCCATGGGACCCGTCGTGGGACGAGCGCGCCGCAACGCTGGCTGAGCGCGCTCGCTTACTCGGACTCGTTGCCGACGACGGTACCGAACCAGCGTGGGCGGTCGCATTGCACGAGGGCGCTCCGGCAGATGCAGAAGCCCTCCAGCGGATGCTGCCCGCTGAGGTTGATCGAATCTTTCTGCAGAACGACCTCTCGGCAATCGCGCCCGGCGCGCTCGCCCCCGCACTTGATGTGCGACTGCGCGGCATTGCAGTGCGCGAATCCGCAGCGCAAGCATCGTCCTACCGATTCACGGCCGAATCTGTGTCACACGCTCTCGCCGCTGGTGAAACAGCGAGCTCGATTCTCGAGTTTTTGGGAGAACTTTCCCTCACCGGCATCCCCCAGCCTCTCGAGTACCTCGTCACGCAGACGGCCCAGCGTCACGGACTCGTGCGCGTATTCACCGATGCTGACTCCGGCCGTACTCGCGTCACGAGTGTCGACGCGACTCTGTTGGATGCCCTCGGCATCGATCAGTCGCTACGCCCGCTCGGCCTCGTGCGAGACGGCGACGCCCTCAACTCTCGCGTTGGCCGCGACACTGTGTATTGGGCACTGACAGATGCTCGATATCCCGCAGCGATCGTCGGTGACGATGGCAGGCCGCGGATCGTCGACCGCAACCCGCCTTCCTCTCCAGCCGCAGAAGAACCGCGCTCCTATGACACGCTGATCGCGAGGTTGCGCGCGCAGCAGGGCCCCGATGCGGATGCTGCGTGGCTGGACCGCGAGTTGGAAGCCGCCGTGCGCGCCAAAGCGGTATTGCACGTAGAGGTCGGGATGCCAGATGGCTCAACGCGCGCACTACTTCTTGAGGCGAGCGGTCTCGGCGGAGGAAGATTGCGCGGACGTGATCGCGCCGCAGATGTCGAACGCACCTTGCCCGTCAAGAGCATCCGCTCCGCCTACGTCGTCGACCCTTCGGCAGGCTCAGGGGTCGGATCCTCAGGCTCAGGGGTCGGATCCTCGGGTGCGTAGGGGCGTTAGACTGGACCGTTATGTCTGATGGCCCACTGATCGTCCAGAGCGACCGCACCGTCCTGCTCGAAGTCGCACATGCGGACGCTGAGAGCGCCCGTCACGAACTCGCGATCTTCGCTGAGCTTGAGCGTGCCCCCGAGCACATCCACACGTATCGGATCACTCGCCTGGGCCTGTGGAACGCGCGTGCCGCCGGGCACACCGCGGACGACATGCTCGAGACGTTGGAGCGGTGGTCACGTTTCCCTGTACCGCCGTCGGTGTCGGTTGATCTTCAAGAGACCGTCAACCGCTACGGGCGTCTGGTCATTGAGCGAGATGATGAAGGCACGCTACTGCTGCGCGCCACTGATCCTGCTGTCCTGACACAGGTCGCTAACAACAAGCGCATCCAGCCCCTACTGATCGGGCATCCCTCTCCCGACAGCTATGTCGTTGACGCGTGGGCGCGGGGGCAGATCAAACAAGAACTCCTCAAGATCGGCTGGCCTGCCGAAGACCTCGCCGGCTACACGCCGGGAACCCCGCACGAAATTGAGCTGGCAGAAGACGGCTGGCAGATTCGCCCGTACCAGCAAGACGCCGTCGATGCTTATTCAAAGGACGGCTCAGGCGTTGTCGTGCTGCCCTGTGGCGCGGGAAAGACGATCGTCGGCGCTGGCGCCATGGCGGCAACGAAGACCACGACGCTGATTCTCGTCACGAACACGGTTTCGGCCCGGCAGTGGCGTGACGAGCTCCTCAAGCGCACCTCTCTCACGCCCGAAGAAATTGGCGAGTACTCCGGCCAGGTCAAAGAAGTCAAGCCGGTGACGATCGCGACCTACCAGATCCTGACGGCGAAGCGGAAGGGACAGTACGCGCACCTCGCGCTGCTGGATGCGCTCGATTGGGGGCTGATCATCTATGACGAGGTGCATCTGCTCCCCGCTCCTGTCTTCAAACTGACCGCTGATCTGCAGGCGCGTCGCCGAATCGGCCTCACCGCAACCCTCGTGCGCGAGGACGGGCGTGAGGGCGATGTGTTCAGCCTGATCGGGCCCAAGCGCTTCGACGCCCCGTGGAAGCAGATCGAAGCGCAGGGCTTCATCTCCCCCGCTGCGTGCTACGAGGTGCGCGTCGATCTCCCACCGGATGACCGGATGGAATATGCCGCGGCGACAGACGATGACCGCTATCGCATCGCAGCCTCCGCTCCTGCGAAGATCGATGCCGTGCGCGAGCTGATCGCGAAGCATCCTGGCGAACGAATTCTCGTGATCGGTCAGTACCTCGACCAGCTTGAGACGCTCTCCGAGGCGTTGAATGCACCGCAAATCACCGGCGCCACCCCGATCGACGAGCGAGAAGAGCTCTACC
This sequence comes from Microbacterium sp., assembly GCA_003524435.1. GTDB lineage: Bacteria > Actinomycetota > Actinomycetes > Actinomycetales > Microbacteriaceae > Microbacterium. The sequence continues at coordinate 21,410 of DQHP01000109.1, read as the reverse complement.
AAAAGTTCCGCGAAGGAGAAATCGAACTGCTCGTGGTGTCGAAGGTCGCGAACTTCTCGATCGACCTCCCCGAAGCATCCGTTGCCATCCAGGTTTCAGGATCCTTTGGCTCACGCCAAGAAGAAGCACAGCGCCTCGGGCGCTTGCTGCGGCCAAAAGAGTCTGGACACACTGCCAGCTTCTACACGCTCATCGCTCGCGACACCATCGACCAGGATTACGCGCAGAACCGTCAGCGCTTCCTTGCCGAACAGGGATACAGCTACACGATTTTGGACGCTGACGCTCTCGATTTATCGGGCGCTCCGCAAGATAATCAGCCACTGCATCACTGAAGTCACCATAATGGGGTCATGACTGATGCACGCATCTTGGTGGTCGACGACGAGCCGAACATCCGCGACCTGCTTTCCACTGGCCTGAGCTTCGCCGGTTTTCAGGTGAAGACGGTCGCCAACGGGGCCGCCACAATCTCCGCTGTGCTTGAGGAGGAGCCTGACCTCATCATCTTGGATGTCATGCTTCCCGATATGAACGGATTCAGCGTGACGAAGCGCCTGCGCGGCGCCGGATTCACCGCTCCCATCCTGTTCCTGACGGCGAAGGATGACACGCAAGACAAGATCGAGGGGCTCAACGCCGGAGGCGACGACTACGTCACCAAACCGTTCGCTCTCGACGAGATAGTCGCCCGCGCGCAGGCAATTCTGCGTCGCACGATGCAGGCGGACGAAGAGTCGATCATCCGCGCCGGTGAACTGTCGATGGACCAAGACACGCACGATGTGTTCGTCAATAACGAACCGATCGAGCTCAGCCCCACCGAGTTCAAGCTGCTGCGCTATCTCATGCTCAACCCGAACCGCGTGCTGTCGAAGGCGCAGATTCTTGATCATGTCTGGGAGTACGACTTCAACGGCGACGCCGGCATCGTCGAGAGCTACATCTCGTACCTGCGCCGCAAGATTGACCCGCACACCGAAGAATCGCTCATCCAGACGAAGCGGGGCTTCGGCTACATGCTGAAGGTGGGCAAGTAGCCCGAAGGAGAGCCGCATGGGCCACAGGTCTGACCCGATCACCGGCTGGTGGCGGCGAATAAGTCTCCGCGCAAAGGTCACCGGAGTGACGGTTGCGGTGCTCGCGCTCGGCCTCGTCGTCGCTGGCATGGGCACGGTGCCTTTGCTGCGCAACTCGCTCGTGAGCAATATCGAGGCACAACTGCCATCGCTCGTGACGAGCGATCTCGTTGATCGCTGGTTCGATATGGAAATTGTCGACGGAGCGCTGACGTTGACTCCGCTGGAGACGGCACCGCGCTCTTCCGACTACACGTTCGCGATCTATGCCGCCGATGGCGCGCTCCTGCCACAGGCCGGTGGCTCTCAGAGCGCCCCGCAACCGGTGTTTCCCAGCACCATGACGATTGCACAGGCACACGACCTTGAGGGGCAAAAACTCGCGCTGCAAAGCAAGGATGGCGATGAGTTCCGCGGCGCTGTGGTGGTCACTGATGGCCCCGCTGGCGCCCTCTACGTGCAACTCGTCGTTCTTCCGCTGGAAGAGGCCGATAGCATCATCGCCACGTACTTCGGCGTGTATGCGGTCGTTGCTTTGGTGACAATTTTGATCGCTGCGCTGCTCATTCGAGGACTGGTCACTTTGACGTTCCGCCGTCTTGGCCAGGTAGAGAGCACAGCGATGGCGATCGCATCTGGCGACTTCAGCCAGCGCCTCACCGATTTGGAGCCGACAACTGAGGTCGGCCGCTTGAATTTGGCAATCAACACCATGATCGAGCGCATCGACAAGTCTCTCGCGCAGCAAGATCGCATTGTGCGTCACATGCGCCGCTTCATCGGCGATGCCAGCCACGAACTGCGCACTCCTTTGGTCAGCGTCCGTGGTTACGCAGAGCTTTACCGAATGGGCGCCATCCGCGGCGAGGAAGACACCGCACGGGCAATGGAGCGCATCGAGAAAGAAGCGATCCGAATGGGCGTACTCGTGGAGGATCTTCTCGATCTCGCGCGCCTTGACGAAGAGCCAGAGATGCAGATCGTCCCGCTCGATCTGCGCCCCGTAGCGAGGGATGCTGCGCTCGACCTCCGCGCGGCGGCCCCGCGCCGCACGATCACGGTCATCGACAAGACGTCAGACTCGCGCGCACTGACCAATACGCGGCCGAGACTGCCGCAACTGCCGCAACTGCCGCAACTGCCCGAGACCGCAAGTACTCCCACCACGCGGGCACGCACTGGCCCTCTGGCGCGCTTGCGGCGCCGCCCTCGAAACGCCGAACCGGTGATGCCGGAAATCGACTTCACTGAAGCACAAGACACCCCGGTGCGCACGCCACCGATCGTCCTCGGAGAAGAGAACAAAGTACGTCAGGTCATCGCGAACCTCCTCGGAAACGCCCGCCGATTCTCGGCTGAAGACAGCCCCATCGAAATCGTCGTCGATGCTGACCGCATGAGCGGAACAGGCAGCATCTCGATCGTTGACCACGGTGAGGGCATTCCGCCGCAGATTCGTGAGCAGATCTTCGAACGGTTCTGGCGTGCCGACAACTCTCGTGCGCGCGAAACGGGCGGCTCGGGGCTCGGACTCGCCATCGTCGCATCAATCGTGTCTGCGCTGCGTGGGAGCGTGAGCGTTGATGAGACAGCCGGCGGTGGGGCGACGTTCACAGTGACACTGCCTCTTGCCCCCGCCCAGGCGACGCCGGAGCATCTCTTGGAGGACACGCAGCCGTTGGACCGGTTGAACCTCGAGGAGTTCTGACTTCTTCTGCACGGTTTACGTATCGGCGAACTCCTCCACCGATGACGTTTTTACGGCTCCGGGCTCACACTCGTCTTGCGTAGCGTCAAAACTCCGATGAAAAGGAGTTCTTATGTCCGTCTACACCGTCGACACCGAAGCAGTCTTCGCCGCAACCGGTGCCACCAAGGCCACGATCGAGCGCCTGCGCAGTGAGTCGCTCGCGCTGAAGGCACAGCTCACGCAGCTGCAGTCCTCCTGGACGGGCGCCGCGTCGGTGGCGTTCCAAGGATGCAGCGATCAGTGGAGTGCCGCGCAGATGCATGTCGAGCAGGTGCTGGATTCGATCGGCACCGCCCTCGGCTCTGCGGCGTCACAGTATTCAGAAGCCGACCAGTACTCAGCGAGCCTGTTCCGCTAGCCCCCCGCGGAACGCAGAAACGCCCCGGCCGAGGCCGGGGCGTTTCTGTATGTTCTTCGGACTTAGAAGTCCATGCCACCCGTCGGGTCGCCAGCAGGTGCGCCAGCCTTCTCGGGCTTGTCGGCGACGACGACCTCAGTGGTGAGGAAGAGTCCGGCGATCGAGGCTGCGTTCTGCAGCGCCGAGCGCGTCACCTTGGCCGGGTCGATGATGCCAGCAGCAAACATCTCCACGTACTCACCGGTTGCGGCGTTGAGGCCGTGACCGCTAGTGAGCTCGGAGACCTTGTGTGCGACAACACCAGGCTCAAGACCGGCGTTCAGCGCGATCTGCTTGAGCGGAGCCGAGATCGCGACGCGAACGATGTTCGCACCAGTTGCCTCGTCACCCTCAAGCGTGAGCGTGTCAAGCGCCTTGGTGCCAGCCTGGATGAGCGCGACGCCACCACCGGGGACGATGCCCTCTTCGACAGCTGCCTTCGCGTTGCGAACGGCGTCCTCGATGCGGTGCTTGCGCTCCTTGAGCTCAACCTCGGTTGCGGCTCCGGCCTTGATAACGGCGACGCCACCAGCGAGCTTCGCGAGACGCTCCTGGAGCTTCTCACGGTCGTAGTCGCTGTCGGTGTTCTCGATCTCGCGGCGGATCTGGGTAACGCGACCCTCGATCTGCTCTGCTTCACCGAAGCCCTCGACGATGGTCGTCTCGTCCTTGGTGATGATGACCTTGCGTGCACGGCCGAGCAGGTCGAGCGTGGTGTTCTCCAGCTTCAGGCCGACCTCTTCGGAGATGACCTGACCACCGGTGAGGATCGCGATGTCCTGCAGTTGAGCCTTGCGACGGTCGCCGAAGCCGGGAGCCTTGACGGCTGCCGACTTGAAGATGCCGCGGATCTTGTTCAGCACCAGAGTCGCGAGAGCTTCGCCCTCGACGTCCTCGGCGATGATGACAAGTTCCTTGCCGTCCTGGATCACCTTGTCAACGACGGGGAGAAGATCCTTGATGTTCGAGATCTTCGAGTTGACGATGAGGACGTAGGGCTCCTCGAAGACTGCCTCCTGGCGGTCTGCGTCCGTCACGAAGTACGGGTTCAGGTAGCCCTTGTCAAAGCGCATGCCCTCGGTGAGCTCGAGCTCAGTACCGAAGGTCTGCGACTCCTCGACGGTGACGACGCCTTCCTTGCCGACCTTGTCGATCGCCTCAGCGATGAGCTCGCCGATCTCGTTGTCAGCTGCAGAGATGGATGCGGTGGCCGCGATCTGTTCCTTAGAATCGATCTCCTTGGCGCTGGCAAGCAGCTCCGTGGTGATCGCTGCAACGGCCTTCTCGATACCGCGCTTGAGCGAGATCGGGTCTGCGCCGGCTGCGACGTTGCGCAGGCCTTCGCGAACAAGCGCCTGAGCGAGAACGGTCGCGGTGGTGGTTCCGTCACCTGCGACGTCGTCGGTCTTCTTCGCGACCTCCTTGACGAGCTCCGCACCGATCTTCTCGTACGGGTCGTCCAGCTCGATCTCCTTGGCGATGGACACACCGTCGTTCGTGATCGTGGGGGCTCCCCACTTCTTCTCGAGCACAACGTTGCGACCGCGCGGGCCGAGGGTCACCTTGACAGCGTCGGCGAGGATGTTCAAGCCGCGCTCGAGGCCGCGTCGGGCCTCCTCATCGAAAGCGATGATCTTTGCCATGAGTTTTGTCGTCCCTCCTGGACGTAGACGTTCTGGGTTAGCACTCAGGGTATGAGAGTGCTAATGCCCATTCTGGCACTCGACCCCATCGAGTGCAAGCTGCACGGCTCTGACTAATCAGCAGGAGGATCTGTCGACTCCGGTGCACTCGCAGAACGATCCGCTCCGATCACAATCACGAGCTGCTTGGCATCGGGATTGTTCGGATCAGCGTAAACGTCGCTTTGCGCGATCTGGGCGCCACCTATGATTCCCGCCAGACCGATCGCCGCTTCTTCATCGGCGTCTGCTTCGTAATAGATAGTGGTGTCGGCAAAGTCTTGCGATCCCGCTGGGCCGTAGCTGACGGTGTCCGCGGGCCACCCGGCGTTGATCAGGGTGTCGCGCATCTGCACGTCTAACCCGTCGTCCGGTGTGGCATTGAGGATCATGACGGGATAACTGGTGTCAACGACTCCCGTGGCTTCCGGCGTCGGCGGAGCGACCGGCTCTGCATCGGGGATAAGAGTGATGCGCCCCATCAGGACGAGCGCGACAAAAATACCCACGACGATCAGGACCAGCGCCGAAACGAACGACCACAGCAGCACAACCCAGCCGTTCATTCCTGGAGCTTCGGCGCGATGCGCTCCTACACGTCCAGACGAGCGGGGGACATCGTCGAAGCGGTCTCTCTCAGGCTGGGGCACCCGTCGATGCTATCTGCCTCGAGCCGAGAATCCACTCAGAGCGTGCGAGCGTCATCGACTCAGCCAGCGAATCCCCTCATTCGCGAGGCGCGCTGATCGGTACGGCGCTCGCGCAGACGGCGTAGCCGTCGCACCAACAATGGGTCATGCTCCAGGGCCTGCTCAGTATCGATCAGTCGCCCCAACAACTGGTAGTACCGTGCAGGGCTCATGCCCAGCGTGGACCGGATGACCTCTTCTTTTGTCCCTCCATGCCGCGGCCATGCGGCTTCAAGGGCGAGGATCGCACGGTCGCGATCAGTGAGGTCTCCGAGCATGCGTCCAGGCTAAGTGTGATCAGCAGCGTCATCCGCGCGCCACTCCCACCAGCGCCCTAATGGATCGGCTGCGAGGCGCACCTGCCCGTCGAGGGCGACCGCCGATCCTGGCCACGCACTCGCGTCCATTGGTGACTGCCACGCGTCATGAAGACCCGGCGCATCAATGGTGATCCAGCGTGCAGGCAACTCCTGAATCTGCGATATCAGAGCAAGACGCTCAGCCCGCGGAATATGCACGAGCACACCCGGTGTCGTGATTACGAGCGTCGCCTCCGGCGGAGCGATTGCCGCCACAGCCGCGATGCGCGCGCCAGCGTCACCGCGCACCAGTATTGGTGGATCGGCCGCCACGATATCGAGTGCTGCGGTGATGCGCTCTGCTCGACCCTTCTCCCCCGGCCACACCAGCCCTTCAAGCCACGCGCGGTCACGCGGATCGGCAGCATCGAGCGGCTGAAGGTCGATCCCGGCGCGCCAGCTGATCTGCGGCATCCTCAAGGCGGGCAACTCGCCACGCACTTCGCTCGTCAGCACGACCGTCGAGGGTCCGCCCAAGGGGTCAAGAGCCGCACGCACTGTTCCTTGAGCGTCAACGAACCGGTACGAATAACGATCGGGGTAAAGACACAGTCCACCCGATACACCGACTTCGAGCAGGGCGATGGGCCCGTCGATCTCTGAGAGCAATGGAAGCAGAGGCGCCAGCCGCAGCGGTTCGTTGGTCTGCACGCGACGCACCGCGCACTCGGCGACAACTTCGTCAGCGTGGACGAGCAGAAACTCCCGCCACATTTCAAAGGCCGAAAGCGGAGCACCCAGCATCCGCGTCACCGCAAAGACGAGTGGGGGTTGGCGATGCGTCTCGGGAATGCGCGCGAGGATCTCCGCCACGCCCGCATCGTCGGCAACTCCTTGCGCCCAGAGTTGATACAACTCCGAGCGCCCTGGCGCCTCCTCGCGAGCGAAACGCCCATAGCGTTCGCGCACCGTCTCTGTCACGTGTCCATTGTCGCCTGAATGCGTGTCATCCGAATGCGACATCGTCTCGCCACAGGCGCCACCGCCCTGGGAAAGGAGGACAATAGAAGAGACTCAGGAGGATCGATGGACTACACGGTAAAGAAGACAGACGCTGAGTGGCGTGCAGAACTCGGCGATGAAGAGTTTGCGGTGCTTCGTAACGCGGCGACCGAGCGCGCGTGGACCGGTGAACTGCTCGATGAGAAGCGTTCCGGACTTTACACCTGCGGCGCCTGTGGCGTGGAACTTTTTAAGAGCGGCACGAAGTTCGATTCCGGATGCGGATGGCCGAGCTTTTACGAATCAATTCGCCCTGACGCGGTTCAGTTGATCGAGGACAACACGCTGGGTATGCAGCGCACCGAAGTGCGTTGCGCCAGTTGCGGATCGCACCTGGGGCATGTGTTCCCCGATGGCTTCGGCACGCCGACCGGCGACCGGTACTGCATGAACTCGTTGGCACTGAAATTCTCCGCGGGAGATTCTGAGGCGTGAGCGCATTTGACGCCGTGCGAGCGCGGCAGTCGTGGTCGAAGGTCACCGAAGATGCGCCGACGCGCGACGAACTGCTTCCGCTGATCGCCGCCGCGGGTCGCGTCGCCGATCACTCCTCGTTGCGCCCCTGGCGGCTGATCGAGTTGCGCGATGAGGATCGGATTGCACTCGGCACTGCGATAGCGACAGCGCAAGGCGACAAAGAGCCCTCGTCAAAGCCGATGCGCGCGTCACTGCTGATCGGTGTGGTGGCCAGCTATCAAAAGAGCGACAAGGTTCCGCGCTGGGAACAGGCAGCGACTGCCGCTGGCGTCGCGCACACTCTCAGTCTGCTTCTCGATGAGGCCGGGTGGGGCGTCATATGGCGCACCGGCAGCTATACCCGCTCAAAAGCGGTCGCGAAGGCCCATGGCGTGAAGAAGAACGAAGAGTTGCTGGGTTGGCTTTACGTCGGCGGCAAACCGGAAAGCAAGAAGCCCAAACATCGCAAGGACGCCGATGCGGATGTGCTGCTGACGCGGATGCCTACAAAGTAGCGGGCCTCAGCGTCGGCGACGCCATGGAATTGCCACGAGGACAGAGGCGATGGCGATAACGACCATCGCCATCAGTTGCCACAGCGGAGGCGCCGAGGTTGCCGGCCAAAGCAGGTCGATCACGACCGACGCCGTGAGTTGTCCCAGCACCGCCCCCAGCCCAAGTAGGAGCACGCCCGTGTGCGCGACGACGACCGCCCCCAGCAGGATGTAAGCGAATCCCAGAAAACCGCCCACATACAACCACGGCTCAGCGGGCAGAGCATCCGGCATCCCGCGCAGCGCCACGCTGATGGATGCGGCAACCAGCAGCACAGCAGTGCCTGCGACGAAACTCATCAGGGTCGAGGTCATCGGCGATTGCACGCGCTGCGCGAGCCGACCGTTCGCGGCAGACTGCCACGCAATGCCGACGCCCGCGGCGAAAGGGAGCAGCAGCAGCCACAGCGGCGTGGTCGCCAAGACGTCTCCGCTGAGTGAGATACCCACTGCGGCGAGCGCGAAAACTCCTCCGAGCACACGCCCTGAGGTGATCGCAACGACACCGGCTNNCCCGATGCGGTCAAGGACGAGGCCGTGCAGAGTCTGGCCCGCAACAACACCGACGGTAAACAGAGAGACGCCCAGCACACCCGCGGTCACTCCCTGCGTGGTCACGGTGAGCGCGCCGCAGACGCCGCCGAGCAGCATCCAGCGGGGAATGCTGCGCCTGCGAATACCGCGCCAGAGGCGTCCGGCGCCCGCACGCGTCGACGGTAGCGCGACAGTGACGGCCACGAGCACGATGAGCCCCACGACGAAAGAGATCAGACCGGCGATGATACCGTCATCGATGCGCACGCCGAGCACACCGTTGATGCGCGCCTGGATCGCTGTCATCGCACCAATCGACACCGCGCCTCCCAGTGCCATGGGGGCGGAGAGTCTACGAGCCTCGGTCACTCGTGCACACTACCCGACCACGCATCAATGCCCGTGTCTGTGGTCGGGGTTACGCTTGCGTCATGTGCGCAAGCTATGGGCTGGATCCTCGCTTCACCGACGCTGAATTGCTGGCTGAAGCTGACGCCGACGTTCTCGATGCTCTCCGCGTCTGGGCTGAAGAAAACGCGGGCGAGACGGTGCGCCCCACCGGCAAGAACCTGCGCAATCTCAACCCGCTCATCGTTCCGCGTGATTCTGGCATACAGGTCGAGCGTGCGTGGTGGGGGTATCTCGTCAATGGCGAGCCGGCGAAGTTCCCGTCGATCAATACGCGATCTGAGCGGCTGCAAGATCGACCGGGCGGGTTGAAAACTCGCGCGATCGTCCCGGTCACCGGATGGTTCGAGTTGAAAAAGCCAGAGCGCGTCTGGCACGAGTTCGCGCTCGACACGCGTGCAGTGTTCGGCATGGCCGCGGTGACGCAGCGTGGTCGCACCGCTGACGGCGAATGGTTCACCTGCTACTCCGTGGTGATGCGGCCTGCGCCGCCGCACCTGGCGGGAATCCACGACCGAGTTCCGGTACTGATTCCCCCGGCGCTCAGTGATGACTGGCTCACTGCTGATCCCGGCAGAGAGATCATTGACGAGGCGATCGTGGCGTCCGACGAGATGATCAGCCGCATCTCTGCAACGGCACGCGCCAGCTGACCATAAGCCACCTCCCTCACGCGCGTCACCTGCAAAGATATGAAGATGGCTGACGATGATGCCGCGGCACAGGCGCGAAAGGCCATCGCGCTGGTGCGTCAGGTGCGAGATCGAATCGATCGTGAATTCGCTGCGCCGCTGAATGTCGAAGACCTGGCACGAGGAGTGCATCTGTCGGCTGGCTTCTTGAGCCGTGAGTTCCGTCGTGTCTACGGCGAATCTCCGTACTCGTATTTGATGACGCGACGCATCGAACGTGCCATGACTCTCTTGCGCCGCGGCGACCTCTCTGTGACCGATATCTGCTTTACAGTGGGCTTCTCTTCGCTCGGCACATTCAGTACCCGGTTCTCGGAACTCGTCGGCGTCTCACCCCGCAAGTACCGCGAAGACCCGTCACGCTCGCTCGAAGGCATCCCGCCGTGCCTGGCAAAACACATCACCCGACCGGTCAGGAATCAAGAAGTGCCCCCCGGTCACATCCGCCTAACGTGGAAATCATGAACATCACCATTCACCACGCATTTCTCCCGCACACGGATGCTGAGGCTGCACTGGGTTTCTATCGTGACCTGCTGGGGTTTGAAGTGCGCAACGACGTCGGCTATCAGAATATGCGTTGGATCACCGTAGGCCCTCCTGGCGGTGCGGGCACGTCGATCGTGCTGCATCCGCCAGCTGTCGTTCCTGGATTCAGCGATGATGAGAAAGAAACGGTCCTGAACTTGATGGCGAAGGGCCTCTTGGGCGCCATCACGCTGGCCTCCGACGATCTCAGCGCCCTCTTTGAACGCCTGGAGTCCGCGGGCGCTGACATCGTTCAAGAGCCCACAGATCAGGACTACGGTGTGCGCGATGCGGCAGTGCGGGATCCCTCAGGCAACCTCATCCGGATAAACCAGCTCTAGCTCTACCGGTCAGCGTCCGGTGGGCAGCAGCAATCGTTTCAGCTCTGACCGCACGGCAGCGTCCACTCCCGCACCCTCGAGATACGACAGTGCTCCGCCGCGTGTGTTCTCGAGCCAGTCGAATGTCTCACTGAGCACGGTCGGCGGCGATCCCGTGAGCACTTCAATCAAGTTGTCTGTCATGGGCACACGAAATCGTCGTATCTTGCGCAGCATCCGCTCGGTCCAGTCCCCCGACAGGTTCGCTGCGGTGGCGGCATAGTCAGCCAGGATGACGTCGCGCTCGATGTCGAGTGCGGTGAGAATCAGCGCAGCAACCAGTCCCGTGCGGTCCTTACCCGCCGTGCAGTGCACCACAACGGGACCTTTCGCTGACGCGATCGTGCGGATCACGCGACCAAGGTCTTCCTGATGCCGAGCGAGCACGGTCTGGTAGACCTCCTCCAGCGACACCGTGCGCAGGTTCGCATTGCGCGGAGCGCCGTCGATGGGCACGGCCAGGCGGACGGCGCCCGTGCCACGCAGACGGTCTCGGCCGCCAATGCGCCGATCGAACGCCGAGCGCAGGTCAATGACCTGTCCGATACCAAGTTCACGCAGGCGTCCGCGCCCCTCACGAGTGAGCCGGTGCAGGGCATCCGAGCGATACAAACGCCCGGGAATGAGCACACCAGGAGCAACCTCGCGAAAGTTGTGTGTGCCTGGAATGTCGAGGCGGGTGACAGATCCTTCCATTCCGTCACCCTAGCGGGGGCAAAACAGCCGTCGGCTATCGTGGGCGACACACGGAGCCTCAACATGTACTGGGCCTCACGACACGCAAGGAGAAACCATGGGATCCGAAGCGAACGCCTCGTTCCACACGAGTGCAGATGCAGCTGCCGTCACGGCCGCAGTGAACTCGTTGATCACCGACAAGAAATATCGTGTGGTCGGTCAGAGCGAGGACGGTCTCCTGATCGATTTCCTGACGAAAAAGACGATGCTGAACTGGGAGCTCGCCGTGCGAGTGATCACCACTCCCGCCGCATCCGGATCGGATGTGAACCTATTCCTCGACGTCGGTCTCGGCCGTCCTGCCGCGCTGATGGACGGCATGAAGAACCGTAAGGCGGTAGAGAAGCTGTCTGCGGAACTGCAGGCAAAGCTGAGCTGAAAAGCGCGCAAAGGAGTATGAGAATGACGACAGCAGATGAGAGCGGCAAGGCGCGTCCCCGCGCGCTGCGAGATGGCACGACTGAGTCGCGTTTCGCTGCACGTTACGCGACGATCGACGAAGTCGCGACACTCTTAGGCGTGACTCCGGTCTCGCTTCGGCAGACGATGCGTCGACGCGACGCCGGTGAGGCTTCCTCTGCCAGCGACGCGTTCATCGATCCGATCGGCAACGTCGCCGGCTACCTCTGGGATCGCGAAGACCTCACCCCAGAAGCGATCGAGGCGTGGCATAACAGGCCGCGGCGCGGGCGCCGGCCCGACAGCAGCCGGTAGTTTCGCTATGCCGGCCGTCGTGCTGATCAGCCTCGTCGCGATTGTGCTGTGGTCTCTTATCTCACATCGCTTCGAGCGGTGGGGTGTGGCAGGGCCAGCGGGACTTCTGCTGCTGGGAGCGGCCACCGTCGTCTGGAATATCGATGCTTTCAGCGCGGCGCTGGATTCGACGATCTCCGAGAAGATCGTAGAGATCATTCTTGCGATCCTGCTGTTCGTCGATGCCACCGAGGTTAAAGGCGGCCTCTTCGGACGCGAGGGCAAAGCCATTGCACGGCTGATACTCATCGCGTTACCTCTGTCGATAATGATGGCAATAGCGGCAGCGGCACTGCTGGTTCCGAGTGCAGAACTGCTCGTGGTCGTCGTGATCGCCTGTGTAGTGCTGCCCATAGATTTTTCGGCGGCCGCCCAACTGCTGCGCAGCCCGCGCCTTCCGGCGAGAGTGCGACGCGTACTGACTGTGGAGAGCGGATACAACGACGGCGTGCTCTCGCCTCTGTTCGGAATGTCGCTAGCGCTGGCGGTCGTCTGGTCGACAATCAGCAGGAAGACCGATACAGAGATCACCGAAGCTGACCTCGAAGAACCTGTGCTGGCGTTTCTGGAATCGTTTGCCAACGCGGTGCCGTCGACGGTGATCGCGATCGTCATTGGAGTCGTCCTCGGAGGCGCCGTCGGCTTCCTGGTGCGCATCGCACGCGAACGCGACTTCGCCAGCGCGATCGGCGCCCGCTACATCATGCTTCTGCTCCCGCTCATCGCATACGGCGTCGCCAGCATCCCGATGTTCAACGCCAACGGGTTCGTCGCCGCGTTCGTCGCCGGAATCGGCTACCGGGTGACCCGCACAACTCGACGCCGTGACGAGGGAATCGAACCCAGCGAGCTACTACTCGTCGAAGAGGTGAGTGTTCTCGCCTCGCACTTCGTCTGGTTTGTGCTGGGCGGCGCGACAGTCATCGTTGTGTCCGCTGGCATTGACTGGCGGATCCTCTTGTTCGCTCTGCTCGCGCTCACGCTGTTGCGAATCGTGCCGGTATATCTCGCTCTGCTGCGCAGCACAGTACCGCGCAGCGACCGCGTATTGATTGGCGCGCTCGGCCCCCGAGGGACAGCATCAATCGTCTTCGGACTCCTCGCCTACAACGGCCTGCCCGAAGACCAGGGCGCTATCGTGCTCACCGTCATGGTTGTAACGGTGGGGGGAAGCATCCTGCTCCACGGCGTCGCTGCACCGTTGCTGTTGCGGCGGCACGTCAAAGAGGGCTCTCACTGACTGGTCGTGCAATCGGTCACTCTTCGTGCTTCACAGCGATTCCCAGCGCGAAGAACGTTGGCGCCCACACCCGGAGCCGCGAGGCGACCTACCGCTGTCGCAGCACAACTACTCCCCCGCGACTATCGAAGCCGTCACGGAAATACCATGTGCTCAGGTAAAAATATGGAGCCGACTACGGGATTCGAACCCGTGACATCCTGTTTACAAGACAGGTCATGGTTGGTTTCTCCACCCCGGCGATTCCGCTGAACACCTGATCAGAGTCAAGAACACTCAGAGCACCTTATGTCACGCTGACTCATCTTCGTGCCACTCCTTGTGGCACGTGGATGGCATGATCAGAGCGCCCCCTACCCTCACCGGTTCGATTACCGGTCGTGGGATTCACGCTATCCATACCGACGTTCTCGCGCAGTTCTCAGGGATCGGACTATGGCACTTCTGGCTTAGTTCGCCCGCGCAGTCAAGTACGTTCGCCGTACAGCGGCCGCAGCAGATCGCCGAGATCCACCTCGAAGGCTTGAGCGATACGGAACCAAGTTGCCACAGTGCCAGTCGTGGCCGGTTTATCGGGATTCCGTCGCGGGCTTCCAGACTCTAGAGTGACGAGAGTAGCGCGACCCACACCAGACCGTGCAGCGAGTTCGTCGTAGCTCCACCCGCGTGCATGCCGTAGTTGCGCGAGATGCAAACGGAGCGCGTCAAAGTCGGGGTCTTGCGTGGGGGACGTCACCTCTCAAGCACAGTCAGCTTGAGCCTGCGGTACGTTATGGCTAGCCATCACAATGATGGCCTGCCGCTTTTGAAAGGGACATCGTGAGCAGACAATCCTTGTTGGCACCACCGCGTGTGGACCGACTGCTACGGCGAATTACAGGCACTGTCGCTGCGGTGGCTGCCGCTGCGGCACTGACCGGCTGCACGTCGCCAGCGCAAGAGTTTCGCGACAGCGCTAAGTTGTTCGGGCAGGATTACAGTCCTGCCGAAGACAAAGACATCGATGTCTATGGTGCAACCGCATGCGACGGGGGCCGCGAGGCACTCGGTCGCCTCCTGTCGGCAGAGTCCGACGAAACGGTCGACACCATCTACTTGCTTGCGACGAGCGCGTATTGTCCGCCCGACTGACCCGAAAGGACATCGTGACTAAAACCCGCTCCCCCTTCGTATCGGCGCGCACAGGCCGACTGTCGCGACGATTCGCGGTTACCGTTCTTGCGGTTGCTGCAGCAATGACGTTGGCGGGATGCTTTGTCCAACCCACCGATTCGCCGGCCGAGCGGCCGACGACACAATCGACACAATCAGCAACGGTTGCACCTCCCGCGTCCGAGCCGAAAACCTTCGCCGTCAATTGCAGCTATGAAGATCCATCACTGTACGACCCGACTAAGGCCGATTCAACCCCTATGGACGCCTACGTGCAGGAGCGCCTCCCCAGCTACCAAGCGGCTTGGGATGCAGGCAAACCGTGGTCGTCCTGCGAAGGCTTCGCCTCGGGCGGTGACGATTACACAGGGGAACAGGTTGCTGCCGCGAAGACCGCAGGATACGACAGCGTTGAGTCCGTCGATACCCTCTACGCTCTGTGTGCCGAGGTGCACGGCTTTTACGTCACGGACGGACCAAGTAGCGAAGGGCAACAAGCGGAAGTGGCCGGGATGCTCATGATCTGCCCGGACTTTCCTGCCGCCGAACAATTAGGCGCTGCGTCGGCGCTTGCACAACAGGCCGAACAGGAGCGAGCACAGGGCACCCGCTTCTGGGGCGCCGGTGTGTATCTCATCGGTCAGGATGTACAGCCGGGAACGTACCAGGCCACAGGCGACATTCGCGGCTGCTACTGGTCGAGACTCGATGCCGCAGGCGAGATCATCGACAACAACTTTGTCAGCGCGGCCACGCAGGTGCAGCTCACCGTTGAATCGTCCGATTTTTCTCTAGAGATCGATGGCGGCTGCGGCGAGTTCGTCAAGGTCGGCTAGTCTGCCGGTTCCCCCGCAGTAACGAAGCGTGCTTTTTTCCGCCAGCTGGTGCAGAACCGATCAGATCGACCTTGATCCCGCGCTATCTTTACGAGATGCCCCGACCTCCCGTATCGACCATCGCAGATCAGCTTTTCTACTCGACCGTATACATCGAGGCTACGGGCAGTGCTGGATCGAGCACAGGGACTGGATTCTTGGTGCAGTACGACATCGACGGAAGCCCAGCGCCGATCCTCATTACTAACAAGCACGTTCTGGCGGGCGCGACCTCTGTAACGTTCACGATGCCCCGCGGCCAGAATGGAGAGCCGATCAGCGCCGGGACGCGTATCACTGTCACAGACTTCTCCGAAGTGACCTGGCACGGGCATCCGCGTGACGACGTAGATATCGCCGCGATGAAGTTCGCCCCCATCGTCGGCGAAATGGTGCTCGCGGATGCTCCGCCGTTCTACCGAGCCTTCGGGAGTGAGCTGTTACTCAGCAACGTCGCCGCCCAAGAACTCGATTCGATTGAGTTCGTCACGTTCATTGGGTATCCAAGTGGTCTGTTCGACCAGGCATCGATGCTACCTATCGCGCGACGCGGCCAGACGGCCACGCCGATCTTCAACGACTACAATCAGCTGCCCGCCTTTCTGATCGATGCGTCCGTTTTCCCCGGATCGAGCGGCAGTCCGGTACTGATCTTCGATCGCGGAATGTACGCGACCCGCGATGGGGAAACCCAGGTTGGGAGTCGGATCATGCTCGCGGGTGTCGTAGCAGCCGTTCACACTCGAACCGTGATGGGCGAGATCAGGATCACCAGCAATGCATACGCAACCTTCGATGACATGATCGACCTCGGGATCGTATTCAAGTCCAGCGCCATTCAGGAAACGGTCGACATACTTTTCGCCTCCGAGGGGCTGGCCAGCCCCACTGCGCCAGCCCCAGAAACGCTCGCCTAACGGTCGAGCTTTCTGACTTCCCGGACGCCAGATTTAATACCTATAGGGGGTATCCTGGTGACAGGCAACGGACAGGTTGGATACACAATGGGCGCCAGAGGCGACGCAATGCAGCGAGCCACGCAAGCCTGGCACCTGCGAGTGCTCGGCAAGACATGGGCCGAGATTGCCCAAACTGTCGGCTTTGCCAACGACGCCAACGCCATCCGAGCCGTCAGAAGGTACGTCGGTCGCCTCCCTGAGCCGGATGCTGAGGAAACGCGCACTGTGTGGCGTGCTCGTATGGAGCACCTCTGGAGCGCTGCGGCTCGTGATGCTGAGGTGGGGCGCCCGGGCGCGATACGGGCCGGCGTGGCGGTCGCGCAGCGCGCTGCGGCTCTCGATGGTTTGGATGCGCCGACGCGCTATGAGTTCACGCCAGCAGAGGCGCAGCTTGAGCAGCTCGTGCAGCAGCTCGTGGCGCGTTCGGGGCATGTGGAAGTGGTCGAGGCTGAGGCCGACGTGCTCGAACTGGACGTGTTGCCTAGCAAGTAGCGCCCTGCAGGGGATGGCACGGCATCGTCTGCGGGCAATCCCCTGCTAATGTCTGCTCAGGCGTCTACTGGCCAGCCTGCGGCGGATGCGGCTTCCTTATCTGCGCGCGCTTGCTCTGCTGCAGCGGTTTCCTCGATGCGCTGCCTTGCCTCACGGTCTTCGCGCATTGCGGCGCTGCGCTTCTCGCGGTATTCGTTGCGAATCTCGGCGGGCAGCGATTCGGGGCGCGTGATCCGGGCAGTCTCTCGCAGTTGCGACAGCGGCTCGGGCGCGTACTCCCAGCGGCCTGGTGTGCCGCTATGTTCGTCTCCCGCAATGTCGACGTAGCAGTGGATGCCGCTGCCGGTCATCGGCCACCAGGCAGCAGACGACAGTGCTTCCAGTGCGTTGGCGCGTCGGTCGTCACGGTCACTGGGGGCGCCGCGCTTGCGCCAGACGGGGTAGCAGTCGCCGCAGAGAGGCGCTCTGCTGCCGTCTGCCCAGGTCTCAGGAGATGCGTGCCACGACAGGCTGCGGGAGATGCCACACCAAGCGCAGGCTCCCTCGCGGCATCGCCGCGGTTTGCTGGGGTCGTGCGTCTTGCGAACGACGGTGGCGAGCGCTGCCCTGTCGGCGCCAGAAACGTGGCTCCAAGGTTGTGGCTTCTTGTCCTTGAGCCGTACGTGCGCCATGTTCGGCTCTGGGAATGCTGAGAAGACAGCGAACCTGCGCGGCAGCATTCGCGTGAGCGCGTCGACCGCGACAGCGGGCGTCACCTCGATTCCGGTCAGTGCGAGTATGGTGCGCTCGGGGCCGCCCGCACATACGGTGTGTGATCGCCGCCAGTCGCAGAACGGTGGCAGGCCCCGCTTGGTGCGCTCTCCGTCGATGACGCCGGATGTCTGGTGGCGCGTACGACTCGGCCACGTCGATTCAGGCTCAATCGTGCCTTGACCTTTGGCGACGATTCCACCGCAGACGCGGCACAGCGCCCGAGGTAGCTGGGCTTCGCGCTCGGTCATTTCAGCGAGTTTGGCTCGCAGTCCTTTCAAGATCATTTCGTCGCCCCTGTCTGTGGCTGTCATGGTCATGGTGTGGCCCTTTCTGACTGGTGGCGTGGTGCCGGGGTTTCTTCAATGAGTCCGCCGCCGAGGCGCGCGTACAGTGTCTTGTCGCCGCATTCGAGCCGGACGATACTGCCTTCGCGCACGCCTTGTTCAAGTGCGCGGAATGCTTGCACGCGGTCGATGCCGGTTTCGGCAGCCAGGGTGAACAGCGACCAGCCGACAAGGTGTTGTGGTGCGGCTGGCGGCTGTGCTGCGGCTGGCACCTGCGGTTTCGGCTTGGCGACGGCGGGCCTGTACTTCTTCTTCCTTCGACCGGCGCGGTTCATTGCCCTGCCACCTTGATGCTCGCGACGGCGTAGAGCGTTTCACTGCCGCATTCGAGCCGGACGACGGTTCCGCCTGTGACGGCTTCGCTGAGCACGCGCACGACGTCTTCCACTCGCACGCCGAGGGGTCCGGCGAGGTCTTCCGCTCGCCAGCCCTCTACGACCTGTACGGCATCGGCGGTCATGATTTGCTCCCGTCGAGTGCTGCTGCGATTCTGTCGGCTTCCCCGGCGGTGCAGGTGCCGCTGGTGCGGAGCCTCGCGGCGAGCACGGCAGAGCTTGCACCGGCGTCGATGGCGGCGAGCGCGACGCGTGCCGCCTTCTGCCCACGATCGTTGTATGCAAGCGCGGCGGAGAGTCGTCGGCTTGCTTGGGTTCGTTCGTCGTTGTTCATGGTGTTGCCTTTCGTATTATCGAGTGGAGTGGTTTCGGGCTGTGGAGGCCGGGTCGATGTATCGGCTGAGACCGGCTGGCGGATGGCCGACGCAGCGGGTCGCATGTTGCATGACGCGTTCACCTAGCCGAAAAGGTGATCGAGGTCCCGGTCGCGAAAGTAGCGTTGTGTCCCGGCGGAGAGCACGTCGAGCGTGCAGTCGAATGGGGTGTCAGCCCAGATGCGATAGTGCTGCTCGCGACGTAGCCCGCGGATCACTTCGGCGGCTTCGTCACGGTCTGCGACGGTGAGGCCGACGACGCCGATCATCCATGCGAGATCCGCGAGTGCGCGTTCCTGCTCTCCCGTGGGCGGGAGCGCCTTCGGCGAGAATGTCGCCCGCTGCGCGGCCGACGAGCGGTCTATTGCTTTGCTCTTATCCATGCTGGAACGTGAGCCAGTCTCGGGATGATCCTCCTCATCATCGTCATTAGCACGTTCGTCCGCCGCGGAGCGGTGGACATTCTCGGCGTCAGCCGATGACGTCGCGACATGCGTCCGAGAGGTTCCCTTACCTTCGGGTGGTCCAAGTGCAGAGGTTGGGCTGTTTAGCCCCGTAGTTCCGGGGGTCGGATTTGGATCGATTTGAGGGGCAACCTCAGGCCCAGATGCAGAGGTTGATGTCACATCTGCCATAGCCATTTCGACCCCGACGAGGCCATTCGTGGCCTCATCCCAGACGGCGCGGACAGTAGGCGATGGGGTCGTCGAGCGGCCGCGTGGGTGCATGTCAGCGATCATCCAGCGAGCAGAGCGCCCGGGTCGCCCTTCGTCCCGCTGGATGATGAGGCCGACCTCGGCGAGACGTGCCATCGCCCGCTTCACGGTGCGCGGGTTCAGTTTCCGTTCCTTTGCGATGGTGATCTGTGACGGCCAGGCGATCCGGGTCCGACCATGCGCGTGATAGCAGAGGCAGTCATAAACGGCCTGCTCATTCGGCCGGAGGGCATAGCGCTTGATGGCATCCGCTCGATACCAATCAGGGATCGGGATGCTCATTACGCCGCGTCCCCTCGCAGCGCATGCTGGAGGCCGTTCGCGACAACCCGCTCGACCGCCTCCTGCGCGTGGGTGTGAGCGTGAGATCCTGGCAATAGAATTTCGTGGACGCGCCCGATCTTCTCGGCAAGGGTCTGCGCCGGGTCTTCGACTTCGGCGAGAGTAGCAGCGGCGAGAGCGTGGACGTATCCGGCGCACTTCGGGGCGCTCATGCTGTGGAGGATGCCGCCGTGCACCTGATGCTCGACGTTCACAGCAACCGACCATCGTCGAGTTCGGCCAATTGGTCATCAGTTTCTACCAGGCGGCGCAGCTCGGGCAGATCGTGGTGTCGTTCACGTTCTCGCGATTGTTCCCGCGCAGCTTGCAGCTTTCGCTGCGTGGCCCAGAAATCGGCCATGCGGGTGGAGGCTGCCTGACGCATCACTCCAGTCCCCACGCTCTGCGCAGCGGCTTCGTGGGAATGCGGATACTGCGCCCGAGCCGAACAACCTTGATGTCTCCGCGGGCGATCGCTTCGCGGATGACGTGGATGCTCTGTTCCATGGCTGCAGCGAGAGTCGGGACATCGACGAAATCCCGGGTGCGCAGCGCCTCTTGGGCCTCTATGACGGGTGGCTTGCGTCCGCTCGGACGATCAACACTTACGGACATTTGCGTCTGCTCCTTCTGACCCTCACTGGGTCGTACGAGTCCATGGTGTGTTACGCTGAATGTGCAAGTAAACGATCATTAAACAAGGAAACGATCATGAGCACGATCGAAGGACAGGGAGCGTCGCCCGATCCGAGAGCGAGCGACGCCGTTATCTCGGATCTCAAGGGCTGGCCGGGGTGGACGTTTACCGTTACGTCGGCTGGTGGGGTGACGGTCACGCCGCCACTCGGGGAGCAACTGGATGCGGTCAAGTGGCGTCGCATTCCGATCGGTCACATTTTTGGTCAGGCGCGACGGATGGCCCAGGGAAATATCGCCGAGGCGTTCCTGGCCATGATCGCCGCCGAGACTGGCGAGGCCGAAAGCCCGCGGCGCAGCCCTGCCAAGCATCGCCAGACGGTAGCCAAGGTCTACCGCCTTGCGGTCGACTGGGGCATGTCGCCTGCTGAGGCCATCGCCGACGCATTCGGAACAACAGAAGTCACGGCCAGGCGCTGGATCGCGTCAATTCGCCGTACGCCGAACAACCCCAACGGACTCATCGGGAGCTTCGCTGACGAAAAGGAAGCGATTGCAAGTCACGACGCCGCGTTGCGCGGTCGTCATGCAGGGGCAAGCATAACGGGCAACGGGCGGTCGCCCGGCAAAGGGTCCACTGCAGTCGAAGGGAACCGGACATGAGCACCCGCAAGACGAACCGCCAGAGCTTCGGCAACGTTCGGCAGCTTCCGTCAGCGCGTTGGCAGGCACGCTACCGTGACCAGGCCGGGCGACCGATGACGGCGCCAATGACTTTCGAGACGAAGAGAGCAGCCCTCGATCACCTGGCCACAGTGCAGGCCGATCGCATGCGCGGCGTGTATCGCGACCACCGCGATGGCGCGCAGCTATTCGGCGATTTCGCTAGCGACTGGATCGAGAATGGCGGTAGCCGCGGACGTCTCGCGCCGCGCACCTCAGGCCTGTATCAGGAACTGCTCGCTACCGATCTTGCGCACTTCGCTCCGCTTGCCCTCGCAGCCATCTCACCGGCTGAGGTTCGGCGGTGGTATTCGTCGGCCAGGCGCGAGATTGCAGCACGCGCGAAGAGCCGCGGTGGAACCGGCGACACTCGCCTCAGGCAGTCTTACGCGCTCCTGCGCAGCGTCATGGGCACCGCAGCGCGCGATCGACTCATCGGTGAGAACCCGTGCACCATCGCCGGGGCTGGCGTCGCCCGCTCTCCCGAGC
>DQHP01000071.1:15088-26317 GCA_003524435.1 Microbacterium sp. | reverse complement strand
GACCCCGACGACGCTCGCCGCACGCGCATCGCCCTCACTGAGGAGGGGCGCCGCATCGCCCACGGCATGCGGGGAGAGCGGCGCGAAATACTCGCGCGCGCGCTCGAATCGTTCACCGAAGAAGAGAGTCGCGAGCTCGCGCGACTGCTGTCGAAACTCGCCGAGAACTGGGGTTGATCAGCGGGTAGGCGCTGCTTTCACCGGGAGCAACAGCAGTAGGCCAGCGAGCAGGACGAGAATGATGCCCAGGATGCCGTATGCCGTGTCATGCGTGAGCACGATCAGCAGCGTCCACGCGCCGGATGCCATCCAACTCGCTGCGCGACCGGTCGTGGCGTAGAGGCCGAAGATCTCGCCCTCGCGTCCGGCCGGAGTGACGCGGGCAAGAAACGAGCGGGATGCCGCCTGCGCAGGCCCGACGAAGGCACACAGCAACAGGCCACCAATCCAGAACACGATGGTGCCAGCATCCACGAGGAAGAACACCGCCAAGCCGGCAACCACCATCGCGGCCAGCGCGAACAGAATGATCTTCTTTGGACCGAAGCGGTCGTCGAGGCGTCCGGCGAGGATCGTCGACACACCGGCGATGAGGTTCGCCGCGATTCCGAAAATCGCGAGTTCAAGGAACTCGAAGCCGAACACCTGGCCAGCGATGATCGCACCGAACGCGAAGATGCCGCCCAACCCGTCGCGGAACACGGCGCTGGAGAGGAGGAACCAGAACGTTGGCCGCGTCTCGGGGGAGCGATAGAGGCCGATGACGTCCTTTACGAGCAGCACGTAGGAGCGGAAGAGTCCGACCTTGCGTTCCGGGCGGCCAAGCGACGGCTCGGGAACATTCAGGAAGATCGGGATGCTGAAGATGATCGCCCAGATGGCGCATCCGACCGCGATCAGGCGGAACGGGAGGCCACCCTCGTCAGAGATTCCGAACCAGTTCAGCGCGTAGAAGACGATGACGATGACGAGCGCGACGACACCGCCGATGTAGCCGAAGCCCCAGCCGAGGCCGGAGACCTTACCGACGGTCTTCGGATTCGCGATGCCGATGAGCATGGCGTTCGAGTTCACCGCGGCGATCTCTCCGAACACCGACCCCGCCGAGATCAGCACCACGCCCAGCCAGAACAATGTGGGTGTCGGCTCGACGAACCACAGTCCTAACATGCAGAAGATGAGAGCGCCGGTGCCGATGCCGAGCCACAGCTTCTGGCGCCCCGCGGCATCCGCTCGCTGGCCGAGAACCGGCGCGAGCAGCAGAATCGCAAATGCTGCGATCGTCGAGCCGAGACCCAGCCCAGATGCCAGGTCGGCCTCGGCCGCCTTGCGGATCGCATCTTCCTTGTCGAGCGCCGCGATCTCCGCCGGGAGGAACTGCGACGTCGTGAGATAGAGCGCTGTGAAGATGAACGTCAGAATGACGGTGTTGAAAGGCTGCGTCGCCCAGTCCCACAGCGCCCACGAGTAGATCTGCTTCTTCGACGCCGGGTTCTCACCGCGCAGTTCGAGCCCGATCACCCCGACAGCGCCGCTATTCGCGGTCGCCTCGGGGGTCGGAACGCCGTTGTTATCAGGATCGCTCATGCTTCGAAGTCTGGCCGGATCGGGTGAACAGCGGGTAGCGACGCGCCGGGTGTGGGGGTTGAGTGGCCTTTTGTGTCGCATTCGCGGCCAACGGACCCACGCACTTCGGTTACGTGTACGAAGACGCCAGCAGCTCAGCGAAGAGTGCCTCGGCATCGCAATTGACCCGTTGCCGCGTGAACCAGTCACAGACATTCACACAATCGCGGTGCAGCAGGTCGAGCCCCTGCGGATTCGCGACGATGTCAACGATCTGCGGCAGATCGATCACGCGCACCCTTTCTTCGTGAACCAGCAGGTTGTACGGCGAAAGGTCGCCGTGGGCGAAGCCAGCCGCCGCGAAGATGCGCATAAGATCGACGATCTGCGCATAATAATCCGCCAATGCCGCGCGGTCGCCGCGTATTTGTGCCAGTCGCGGAGCTGCCGTGGCATCCGTCCCGATGAACTCCATCAGCACTTCTGTTTCGTTCACTTGCACGGGATACGGTACCGGGGCTCCGAGCTCCCACATGCGGCTCAACGCTTCGAACTCGGCGAATGACCACTCGGCGGCGGCCACTTCTCGGCCGAACGCTGACTTTTTTGCGATGGCGCGGCCAGCACGAGAGTCGGTCACTTTTCGGCCCTCGCTGTACATGCCAGAGCGGTGAAAAGAACGGTGCTCGATGCTGCGATAGCGCTTTGCAGCCAGCAGTGTGCGTTCGGTGGGGCTGTCGGGTACGGCGCGTTCGATCAGGAAGACATCTGCTTCCTTGCCTGTTTTGAGGATGCCGAGTTCGGTGTCGATCGCACCCGCAGAGGTCACCACCCATGCGGGCCACGGCTCGGGTCCGCGTTCGGAAGGAGTGATTGCCGGCCAGGTGGACCAGCGTTGGTCATTGCCGGGTTCGACCTCGGCGAAGGAGAGGGATGCTTCGGTAAAGGGGGATGCGTCAATGGACGCGAAAGGATCAGTCAAAGTAGTTGCTCCGAAAGGGAGGCCACTCAGCAGATCAGGAGCGGGCGGCCTCGAGGGGACGAAGGTCGGCGAGAAGCGCGACAAGGGCAGTGTTCATGTCGAGGCTCCTTCCGTTCGGTTCTTCCCGGGACTTCCCGGTGCTCCTTTCGACGATACAGGACATCGGACGATCGGTCGGATGCTGCGGACGGGAAGTCGGGCGCAGCATCCGTGTGCCTGAAAAAGTGGAACCATGACAACCACCGCGCCTATCCCTGTTGCCGTAGCGAGCGCCGCGCAACGGATCAAATACGGGGCGCTCATCGTGATGATGTTGCTGAGCTTCCTGTTGGTCACCGCCGAGTTCTTGCCCAACGGCATGCTGACAGAGATGGCAGACGGGCTCGGCATCACCGCTGGTCAAGCGGGACAGACCGTCACCGTCACCGCGCTGGTCGGGTTCATCGTGGCCCCGACCGTCGGGATGGTGTTTCCCCGTCTCGATCGTCGAACACTGTTGGTCTGGATGGCGCTCGCCGCAGCCGTATCGAACCTCATCGTCGCGATCGCACCGGATCTGCTCATCATCCTGCTCGCTCGGTTCTTGCTCGGGGCAGCGCTCAGCACCTTCTGGTCGATGTCGATCACGGTCGCCGTGCAGATCGCCGGGCCTGAACGCCTCGGTCGCGCAGTGATGTTCACATCGGCGGGTGCGTCACTGGCCACTGTCGCTGGCGTTCCGGTCGGCGTGATATTGAGTGAAGCAATGGACTGGCGGGCCGTCTTCGCGATCTTCGGAATCGCGACGGGCTTGTTGGCGGTCGCGCTGCGTCTCTTGCTCCCTCGGGTTCCGGCGGCACAGGCCTCAAGCTTCGCGCTGCTTCTCGATACGATCCGTCGCCCTGGCATTGGCCTCGGATTGACCGGACACATCTTCGTCGTCCTCGGACACTTCCTGGCGTACACCTACATTCGGTTGGCGCTGGAGCGGATAGCGGATGTCGACGCCGGCACGATCATCATGCTGCTCGCGGTCTTCGGCGTTGGTGGCTTGATCGGAAATCTCAGCATCGGCCTGATTATTGACCGTTCCTTCCGGCTCTTCGCCGTTCTGGCTCCTGCCGTCATCGCAGTCGCCGTTGCCGCGGTGATTCTGCTGTCGGGCTCTGTGCTCGGCATCGGGCTCGCTGTGTTCGTCTGGGGCTTCTTCTTCGCGTCCTGGCTGCTCGTTGTCAACACCTGGGTCGGGCACCGGATGCCGGACCGGCTCGAGGCCGGCGGCAGCCTCGTTGTCGTCGGATTCCAAGGCGCGATCATGCTCGCTGCCGGTGTGGGAGGCATCCTCGTAGACAGCATCGGCGTCGAGCCGTCATACGGGCTCGGCGCGATATCGCTGATCATTGGAGCTGTGCTGTTCGGGCTTTCGAACCGCGCTCGGGTTTGAGGGTGGCAGCGGCCGGACCATGGTTGCTCCTGCCCCGGCATGGCTCCGGAGCCGCCCGCTCTGGAGCCGCCCGAACCGGAGCCGCCCGAACCGGAACCGTCCGCACCGGAACCGTCCGCATAACTCCGGAGATTTTTGCTGGATCCGCGTCAACCGGGGCTGGATTCAGCGGTTTGGGCCAGATTCTCCGGAGTTATGCGGAATAAACTCGCGCGACGTCGGAGGCCGTCGAAGGAATGTCTAGGCCGGCACAGGTGCGCGTCGCGTGCGCCAGGCGGACGGCGTCATTCCCGTTGCCCGCCGGAATGCGCGGCTGAAGCCTTCATCTGAGCCGTAGCCCAGGCTGCGGGAGGTGTCAGACACAGAGCGACCCGCATCCAGCATCCGTTTCGCGTTGTCCATCCGCACTCCCGTGACGTAGCTGGCGGGTGATCGACCGAGTGCGGTGTGGAAGCGCTCGGCGAAGACCGACCGAGACATCGCGCTGACTCCGGCAAGGGCTTCGACGGTCCACTCGCGGCCGGGCTGCTCATGGATCGCATCGATCACCCGGTCGAGGAAGGGGTCGTTGGAGCGTGACGGCCAGCCCAGCGGCGCGCAACCGTTCTCGGCCCAGGCACGGATAACGGACAGCAGCACCGTCGTGGTCATCATGCGGCAGATGACGGGGTCTCCGGAGCGGAGCGGGCAATTATCAGTGTCGGCGGGACCGAGGTTGCGGGCAAGGGCTGCGGCGGCCGGTTCGAGACCGGCGAAGTCGGTGACGGTCACAAATTCAGGGAGCACGCTACTCAGATCGCTTGCCGTGTCAGACAGTTGCAGCTCTGCGACCATCAACGAAGCCCCGTGTTCAGAATGCAATGTGATGGAGCGTCGTCCGAGAGTGAGGAAGGCATCCCCCTCGACAAGTACGTCGCGCGCCGCATCGTGTGAGAGCGTGATGGCCGCGGATGAGCGGTCGACGTCGAAAGAACACGCCTGTGCGAGCGGCGGTTGGCCATGCACGCTGCCGTGCGAGACGAACACGAGCCATACGGCTCCGGATGTTAGGTGCGTGGTGTCGTCAGCATCAAGTGTGACGCGCTGCGCGGCGCCGACGCTGACGTCGATCGATGAGAGCACCCTCTCCAGAGCCGCAGCGTCGACGTTCGTCATACTTAGGCGCAACCGTGCGTTGCGAGTGGGTATTCCGGGTGACGTACGGTTGGTGTGTCCCCTACAACCGAGGAGCATGATGTTCCGCACACCCGCCCGTCTTTACCGCGTCCTCGCGATCGCCGAGGCGATCACCTGGACGATCCTCATTTCTGCCCTGATCGCCAGGGCCGTTGGGGCGCCGGGCATCGTGGTCACGATCGGCGGTGGCATCCACGGGTTTGTGTTCCTCTCTTACGGTGCGACGGCGATCCTCGTGGCCTTCAACCAGCGCTGGTCGATCGGTCTCGGCATTCTGGCCGTGGCCAGCGCCATCGTTCCCTACGCGACGATCCCCATGGAGATCTGGCTGCACCGCAAGGGCAAGCTGAGGGGCGATTGGCGCCTCGAAGAGAGCGACCACCCGCAGGACCGCACCTGGTATGACCGGACGATGCGCTGGTTCCTGCGGCGAGCGTGGGTGCTGGTGTTGCTTATCGCCGTCGCCGTTGTCGCGCTGTACGTGATCTTGCTGATGGTTGGTCCTCCTGGCGGCAAGTGACGGCCGGTGCGAGTGTGCTTACATCCACTTGCTACGTTTGAAGATCACGTACAACAGCGCGGCGAACGCGACCATAGCGCCGATTGCCATCGGGTAGCCGAACGTCCAGTGCAACTCCGGCATCACGTCGAAGTTCATTCCGTAGATGGCACCGATGAGCGTGGGGGCGAAGAGGATCGCCGCCCACCCGGAGATCTTCTTCATGTCCTCGTTCTGGCGTTGGGCCACGAGGGTCGCGTTGACATTCAGGATCTGAGAGAGCGACTCGCGCAGGTCGGATGATCGGGAGTTAGCGCGAGTCAGGTGATCGGATACATCGTCAAGATAGGTCTGCAGCTGCTCGGGGATGTTGTATTTGTCGAAGCCCTCTTGCAGCGCGTTGACGACCTCGCGTAGAGAAGACACGGCCTGCTGCATGTCGATGAGCTCCTGGCTGAGCCGGTAGATCCGCTCCGCCACGGCCGCGTCACCACTGACAGGGCCGACATGATGTTCACGATCGCACCGCCGCCGTTCGCGGCAAGGGTCGGGCTGAATGCGCGCGTCATCCGGAGCGTTCCCAGAAGCTGGTCTCCATCTCGGAGCGTATTTTGTCCAGATCGCCGCTGACGATATCGCTGGCGGTGGAGACTCCGGCGTTGTTGATCAGCAGCGTGACATCGCGTGCGGCTTTGCTTGCGGTGGTAATGGTGGACCCGTCGGTGACGTCGATGAGGAGGGGGCGAACACGCTCGCCGAATTCCTGGCGGAGCGGTTCGAGCGTCTCGATCCGGCGGGCTGTCGCGTACACAGCGGCGGCCCCGCCATCGAGGAGTTGGCGGGTGAACTCGCGGCCGAGTCCGCGGTTGGCGCCGGTGACGAGAGCAATGGAATCTGTGATGTTCATGTCAGGAACTGTAAGAGCTGACATCGGTGTGAGGAGCAAATGGTGAAGATCGGCGAACTGGCAGGTCGCACGGGCGTTAGCGTGCGTTCTCTGCGGTACTACGAGGAGCGGGGGCTCCTCTCCGCTGTGCGAACAGCGGGTGGGCGGCGCGCGTATGAGGCGGACGCCGTGGACCGCGTGATCCTCATTCAGTATCTCTTTGCGGCAGGGCTGAACAGTGCGACGATTGCGACGATGTTGCCCTGTGCGACGAGTAGAACAACGACGGCAGAGATGCTGGACGCGCTTCGCGCGCGCCGTGAGCATATCGATCGACGCGCTCGTGAACTCGCCGCGTCGCGCGATCTTGTCGATGATCTAATCACCCAGGCCGGCAAGCTGCTCGCGGGGTAGCCGATTCAAAGTTGAGTCATGCCATATCAACTTTCTTGACAGCATCCGGACGTCGGGGTACAGTTGAGCCATCACGACTCAGGTTTGCTGATTCGTCTCGAAATCTTCACTCACAAACTTCAACCAGAAGGAGAATCGCATGGCACGTGCTGTTGGAATCGACCTCGGAACGACGAACTCTGTCGTCAGCGTCCTCGAGGGTGGCGAGCCGAAGGTCATCGCTAACGCCGAGGGCTTCCGCACCACCCCGTCTGTGGTTGCCTACACGAAAGACGGCGAGGTGCTCGTCGGTGAGACCGCAAAGCGCCAGGCTGTCACGAACGTTGACCGCACCGTTGCATCCGTCAAGCGCCACATGGGCACTGACTGGGGCTTCGACGTCGACGGCAAGAAGTGGACGCCGCAGGAGATCTCCGCGCGCATCCTCATGAAGCTCAAGCGCGACGCTGAGTCTTACCTCGGCGACACCGTGACGGATGCTGTCATCACCGTTCCCGCATACTTCAACGACGCTGAGCGTCAGGCGACGAAGGAAGCCGGTGAGATTGCTGGACTTAACGTCCTGCGCATCATCAACGAGCCCACTGCTGCGGCTCTCGCCTACGGCCTTGACCGTGGCAAGGAAGACGAGCTCATCCTCGTCTTCGACCTCGGTGGCGGAACGTTCGACGTCTCGCTGCTCGAAGTGGGCAAGGATGATGACTTCTCGACCATCCAGGTGCGCTCCACCTCTGGTGACAACCGCCTCGGCGGTGACGACTGGGACCAGCGCCTGGTCGATCACCTCATCAAGCAGTTCAAGGACACCAGCGGTGTCGACGTCTCGGGCGACAAGATCGCTCTGCAGCGTCTGAAGGAAGCTTCCGAGCAGGCCAAGAAGGAGCTCTCGTCCTCGACGAGCACCTCCATCAACCTGCCGTACCTGTCGCTGACCGACTCGGGCCCCGTCTCGCTGTCTGAGACGATTACGCGCGCGAAGTTCGAGGACCTCACCAAGGACCTCCTCGACCGCACGAAGAAGCCGTTCGAAGATGTCATCCGTGAGGCTGGCATCAAGGTGGCCGAGATCGACCACATCGTGCTCGTCGGCGGATCGACCCGTATGCCCGCTGTTGCTGAGCTCGTCAAGCGCGAAACCGGCAAGGAAGCGAATAAGGGCGTCAACCCGGATGAGGTCGTCGCCGTGGGCGCTGCCCTTCAGGCCGGTGTCCTTAAGGGCGAGCGCAAGGACGTTCTCCTCATCGACGTCACCCCGCTGAGCCTGGGCATCGAGACCAAGGGTGGGCGCATGACCAAGCTCATCGAGCGCAACACGGCCATCCCGACCAAGCGCAGCGAGACCTTCACCACTGCAGACGACAACCAGCCGTCCGTGGCAATCCAGGTCTTCCAGGGTGAGCGTGAGTTCACCCGCGACAACAAGCCGCTCGGCACCTTCGAGCTCACCGGCATCGCTCCGGCTCCCCGTGGCATGCCGCAGGTCGAGGTCACATTCGACATCGACGCCAACGGCATCGTGCACGTGTCCGCGAAGGACAAGGGCACCGGCACCGAGCAGTCGATGACCATCACCGGTGGCTCGTCGCTGTCGAAGGAAGACATCGAGCGCATGGTGCGCGAGGCCGAAGAGAACGCCGCTGACGACAAGAAGCGTGCGGATGCTCTGGAGCAGCGCAACCAGGCTGAGACGCTGTCGTACTCGATCGAGAAGCTGATCAAGGAGAACGAGGACAAGCTCCCCGCCGAGGTCAAGGACGAGGTCCAGGCTGACGTCGACGCTCTGAAGACGGCTCTTGCCGGCGACGACGATGACGCGGTCAAGACCGCGCTCGACAAGCTGAACGAGTCGCAGGGCAAGCTGGGCGAAGCGATCTACGCGCAGTCGCAGGCGGATGCCGCATCCGAGGCCGGTTCGGCCGAGGGCGAAGCTCCCGAGGCTGACGCTACTGCTGAAGAGGATGTCGTCGACGCCGAGGTTATCGACGACGAGGACGAGGACAAGAAGTAATCATGACGGACAAGAACTTCGACGAGCACGGCGAAGTTCCTGAGGGCGAAGGGTCGGATGCTGCGGCATCCGGCCCGTTGCCGCAGGAAAATCTGTCGCAAGAAAACCCGATGCCGCAGGCGAACGCTGATGCTGCGGCGGCTGCGGCCGCCGAGGGATCTGATGAATCGCCCGCTGATGGTGCAGATGAGTCTGTCGACTCCGCTCAGGACGAGCTCACGGTCGACGATATTCTCGGCACTGACCAGACCGGTGAGGCGGCGGCAGAAGATGCCGTCCTCGCGGATCTCGAGTCAACTCTGCTGAACGACCTCAAGCGTCTGCAGGCCGAGTATGCCAACTACCGTCGGCGCACCGAAGACCAGCGCCAGGTTGAGATCGAACGCGCGAAGGGCGAAGCCGCGAAGGGGCTCCTCCCGGTGCTCGATGACCTTGACCGCGCGGCTGCACACGGCGACCTCGAAGAGGGCACTCCCTTCTTCGTGATCGGCGAGAAGGTGCGCGTCGTCGTTGAGCGCCTGGGTGTTGTTGCCTACGGCGAAAAGGGCGAGCAGTTCGACCCGCAGCACCACGAGGCGATTTTCCAGCAGCCCACTCCGGGCGCTGAAACTTCGACGATTCTCGATGTTGTCGAGGTGGGCTACCGCCTGGGTGATGTTGAGCTGCGTCCGGCGAAGGTCGTCGTCGCCGTTCCTGCAGAGTAGGTGATCGATGGCCAGCCAGGATTGGTTCGACAAGGACTTCTATAAGACGCTCGGTGTCACCAAGGACGTCAGCGATGCAGATCTGAAGAAGACGTATCGCAAGCTCGCACGCAAGTATCATCCCGACTCCAATCAGGGCGATGCCAAGGCCGAGGCGAAGTTCAAAGAGGTGAGCGAGGCCTACTCTGTGCTCGCCGATAAAGAGCAGCGCAAAGAGTACGACGAGATCCGGGCGATGGGCTCCGGGGCGCGTTTCACCTCAGGTGGAGGCGGCAGCGCGGGCGGTTTCGAAGACGTCTTCAGTCGGTTCGGCCAGGGTGGTCGCGGCCAGGGTAGCGCTGACTTTGAGGACATCTTCGCGATGTTCAACCAGGGCCAGCCGCAGGGCGGCGGGTTCGGATCAGGTCGCTTCGGTCAGACGAGCGGCGGGTTCCGTGGTTTTGGCGGTCCGCAGAAGGGCGCCGACGTCACTGCGCGCACGACGCTCGACTTCACCACCGCGGTGCAGGGTGAGACGATCACGCTGCAGGGCGAGGACGGTAAGCCGTTCAAGGTGAAGATTCCGGCCGGAGTCGCGGACGGGCAGAAGATCCGCCTGCGAGGTCGGGGACGCCCCTCACCCGACGGTGGGGAGAAGGGTGACATCGTGGTGCAGATCAAGGTGCGCTCGCACCCTGTCTTCACGCGTGATGGCCTGAACCTGCGTCTCACGGTGCCGGTGACCTTCACCGAAGCGACGCTCGGCGCGACGATCGAGGTGCCGACGCTCGGCGGCGATGTGGTCAAGCTCCGAGTGGCTCCAGGAACGCCGTCCGGGCGGGTGCTGCGCGTCAAGGGGCGTGGCGTCAAGACGGCGAAGGGCGCAGGCGACCTGCTCGCTGAGCTGCAGGTGGCGGTACCCACGCATCTGGATGACGCGGCGCGTGAGGCGCTGCAGAAGTTCCATGACCTGGAACCGAAAGAGAATCCGCGCGCGGAGATGATCTCGAAGGCGCAAGGCTAATGAGTTGCATGCCCGAGATCAGGAGCTTCGCCCGAGATCAGGAGATTTCCTCGCAAATTCTCCTGAACTCGGAGCATCTCCTGATTTGGGGCACGCCCGAGAGAGGCGATCACGATGGTTGAAGATGAAGATGCTCCGATCTTCGCGATCGCGGTCGCCGCCGAGCTCTCGGCTATGCACCCGCAGACGCTGCGCCAGTACGACCGCATCGGGCTGGTCGTCCCTGGCCGCACACGCGGCGGATCTCGCCGCTACTCGGCGCGGAACATCCATCAGTTGCGTGAGGTCGCTCGGCTGTCTGCAGAGGGGATGAGCCTGCCCGCGATTGCGCGTCTTCTCGATCTAGAGGACGAAGTGTGGATGCTACGCCGCCGCGTCCTCGACCTTGAGGGCGCGCTGCGTGCCGAACGAGAGAACCGCCCGGGCGTGCGCGTCTTCGCTGCGGGCGCGAGCGGTGTGATTCCGGTGTCGAGCGGTCGTCGTATCCGCCGCTCCACCGACGTAGTGCTGTGGCGCCCTGGTCGTCACAGCGACTGACTCCGCAGCGACTGACTCCACCGAGAGCTGG
>DQHP01000071.1:14837-15028 GCA_003524435.1 Microbacterium sp. | reverse complement strand
TTTGGTCGGCATCCGGCGTCGGTTCACCTCGAGACCGCTGTCCAGGATCGAGACACCGGGGTCGCTCATCGCAGCGATGCCCGCCGCGAGTCCGGCGATGGCGAGCTTTTCGCCAGGGCAGCGGTGTCCTCTCGCAACATCGGCGCCGCCGTGCGGAACGAACGCGCGGAGCGCTTCATAATCGTCGACCC
>DQHP01000071.1:0-14819 GCA_003524435.1 Microbacterium sp. | reverse complement strand
GCTCCCACGAGCGCTCGTCGGTATTGGTTCCGAGGATGTCCAAGACGACCCGTCCTCCTGCGGCGACCCGCTGACCGTCGAACTCGATGTCTGCGGTCGCCCAGCCGGGCAGCATTGGCACGAACAGGGCCGTGCGACGGATCTCCTGTGCGAACGCCGTCGCGAGCGGACCGCCTACGAGGCTGCCGCGCTCCGCATTCTCGGCGGCGATGCGCCTGCGCCACTGCGGCCGGTCGTGGAGCTCCTTCGCGGCATACGCGAGAAAGCGTGCGACGGCGATCATGGGGCGGATGCTGTTCTGCAGCTCGATCCCGGCCGTTCGTGACGGAAGCAGGTTGCCGTGCTCGTCGCGGTGCCACGTCCACTCGTAGAGGGCGGTACCCTCCTCGGCGGCTGGAAGCACATCGGTGCGCACGGCTTCGATCAGCCGCTGTGTGTGCCGGTCCGACCAGCGTCTGTTCAGCCAGGCGAGCACGAACTCAGGGGAGTACGGGGCGCCGAAGCCGTCCACGATCTGTGCGAGCCGTGCCGACCATCTCGTCTTCGCCGCCGCAGTTCCCGGAAGCCCTGCCCACTTCATGATCGAGCGCCCGAGCGCGCCCACACCGGCGTCATACGCCGTACGCGTGCTGCTGCGGTCTATCCACGCGTCGAGCTCGTCCTGCCACTCGCGCTCGAGCAACGGCAGGAGGCGCTCGACCTGCGCGTCCTCGTAAAGGACATCGACGAACGTCGCCTTGCGGTGGCGATGCTCTTCGCGGTCGAGGCTGTGCACGGAACCGTGACCGAAGAGCGTCTCCTGCACGATCGCGGGCATGGCTCCGTGACGCGCTATTCGTCCTTCGTCGTAGAAAAGCTCGACGCCTTCTGCACCCCGAACGAAGATCGCCTCATCACCGAGAAGCCGCAGCGGAGCAGATCTCGCGCCGACTCGGACCCTGCGCCAGATGCGCGCACCGAAATCGTAACCACGGGTGAGAAGCGAGATCGAATCGTCGTGCAGAAGAGTGCTCATGCGGCAACGATGCCAAAAAGCATCCTACGAGATCCAGGGGGAGGTGTATCCTCGCCCGTTGTGCTAATGGAAAATTCATCTCATGCGCGACCGCTGGAGATGCTTGCACCGACGCGGGTTCGGGCGAAAGATGGAGACGTGACCACGACGCTCCTTCTGCTGGCGGACACACATGTGCCAGCCCGCGCGACGAGACTGCCGGATGCTGTGCTGCGCGCCGTCGATCGGGCGGACCTCGTGGTGCACGCCGGTGACTGGATCAACGTCGCCACTCTGGATCTGCTCGAATCGCGTGCACGTCGGCTGTGCGGCGTCCACGGCAACAACGACGGACCCGACCTTCGTGTGAGGCTGCCCGAGGTGGCAAGAGTCACAGTGGAGGAGGTTGAGATCGCGGTCATCCACGAGACCGGTGCGGCTACGCGTCGCGAGGAACGCATGGACGCCCTGTTCCCGGCTGCCGACCTGCTCGTCTTCGGCCACTCCCACATCCCCTGGGACACCGTGTCACCGCGCGGCATGCGTCTGCTCAACCCGGGATCGCCGACCGATCGGCGGCGGCAGCCGGTCTGCACCATGATGCACGCAGCGATCGACGGCGACCGCATCGACGTGAAACTGGTCCCCGTCGAGCGGTGACCGACCGCTCAGACGAAGCGGACCCAATTCGCGCCGCGGCCGGTCTCGACGCGCTGAAGGAGTTCGAGCTCGTCGTCGCGCACGGCGTAGAGGGATACAGTTGTTGACCTCTCTCCTGCAGCGACGAGATATGTGCCATCGGGGCTGAGGGTGAAACCTCGTGGTTGTGTCTCGGTGACGGTGAAGCGTGTCGGAGCTGACAATGAACCGTCGTCGGCCACCGCCACCGCAGCCAGTGTGCTCTCCGTGCGCTCCGAGCACCAGATCCGTTCTCCGCCGGCCCCGAGGTGCAGGTCGGCGCCCCAGATGTAGTGGTGAGCGAGCGGATCGGCACCGAAAACACTGTGCCCGAGGCCCTTGGTCGTGTCGTAGGCGGTGGTCGCACCTCGCGGCGCGAGTTCGCCCGTAGTCGTGTCGCGGGAGTAGTGCAGCACCTCGCCGGAGAACTCGGTGAGTACGTACGCCGCATCCTGCGCCTCGTTCATCACGAGGTGCCGTGGACCGCTGCCGGCGGGGGCGGCCACCGTCTCCGGTTCCAACGGCACGAGCTGATGATCGTCGGTCAATGCGTACTGTGCCACGAGGTCGGCGCCCAGCGACACGAAGTAGGCGAATCTGCCGTCTGCGCTCGGCAGCGCCGCGTGCAGGTTTTCAAACGCGATCGTCGACACGGGCTCGCCCACGGTGCCGTCGGAGATCGGGCAGCTGATGCCGTAGCCGCCACCGTATGACGCCCCGAGCAGACAGGTGCCACCCTGCGCGAGGGCGAGGTAGTTCATGCCTCCCCCGGGGAGATCGAGGCGAGAGATCGGTGTCAGCATCCCGCTCTCGCGGTCGAGCGAGAGTGTCAAAATGCCCGCGGGAGCACCCTTCACCCCGGCGTAGACGAGGCCGCGACCGGCGTCGACAGCGAAGGTCGAGCATGCACCGGCTAAGTCTGTGACGGCCGAACGCTCGAGCCGCCCGTCTTCGAGTCGGAAGGAGCTCAGGGTTGCGTCGGCCTCATTGGTGACCAGGACGAGCGGAGATTCGATCATGCCTCGATCGTGCGGTGAGTGAGGGCAGGGCAAGTGATAGCATTTGCTATATGGATACTCGAACGCGCCTGGCTGACGAGATCAGCAGAGAAGCGGCGCGGGCGGATGCCCTGCAACGTCAGGCTCGCGACTTGCTGCTCACTGCCGCGCATCGCGGCGCGTCCGAAGGGTTATCCCAGCGCGAGATCGCGACGATCGTGCGCCGCAGTCAGCCCGAGGTATCGCGGCTGCTGCGGCAGAAGCCCCCAGGGCCGTTGGCGTTGCGGGTCTCACAGCAGAGGCCGAGGGTGATGGACATACTCACGAAGTATGGGGTGACCGATGCCCGCATCTTCGGGAGCGTCGCGACGCGAATGGAGACGTCGGAATCCGACATCGACATACTCATAGAGACCCCGCGCGCGCTCGGTCTCGGTAAGCTGTCAAGGCTCGAACGCGAGTTGTCCGCGGTTCTTGATTCGCACGTCGACGTCGTGCCAGTGCGCGGCCTGCCCGAGTGGATGCGTCAGCGAGCGCTCGCCGAGGCGGTGCCTCTGTGAGCCGTACATCGCGCGAGTTGCTCGTTGAGGTTGTGGGGCACCTCGATGCCATGCACAGGCATCTCGAACGTGGCGCGATCGATGATGAGACAGTAGCAGACGCGGTCTCTCTGAGGCTCGCGGCGGCGATAGATGCGCTTCATCGTGGAGCACCTGAACTGACCACGGATCTCTTCGGAAATGAGTGGCCCGTGATCTGGGGCATGCGCAACCGAATCGCTCATGGCTACGCATGGATCAACATCGAGACGGTGAAGGCAACGGTCGACGAGGACCTCCCCGCTGTTGAAGCCGCGGTGCGCGTACTTCTCGACAGCCTCCACGACGGGGATGAGGCATAGCGGCGACCCTCGTCGGCCCGAAGACGATCTCACTCGCCTCCGCCCGCCGGTCGACTGGTCTGATCTCACTTAAGCGACAGGGAAGCAGCAGAAGAAGAAGTGGCTTGCGCTTCTTGAGGAGGAGTGGGAGCGCTTCTGCCGTTCGGTGACAGTCGCCCACCGAACCGGGTAGTCTTGCGCCAATGAGGATGACGCGCCGCGAGCTGCTGATCGGCGCCGGTGCCGGCGCCCTCGGCGTGCTGCTTGTGTCCTGCACACCGGAGCCAAAGCCCACCCCGACGCCGACGGTGTCACCGACGCCACTGCCGACGACCAACGTTCCCCTGCCTGCCGCCCACATGCGCAGCGCATGGTCGACGGACCCGTTCTCTCGGGGTGCTGCAAGCTACACCCGCGTTGGTGTGCAGCAGGGTACCCCNNNCGAACCCATTCAGGGCCGCGTGTACTTCGCCGGTGAGGCAACAGATGTCGACAACCCTGGCACGATGCGCGGGGCCCTCCACTCCGGGCAGAGCGCAGCGATGCGCCTGCGTGCGACGGTCGCCACTGGCGAACGGATCGCCGTGATAGGTGCAGGGCTGGCGGGGGCGATGGTGGCGTCCGAACTCGCCGACGCCGACATCGAGGTGACCGTCTTCGAGGCGCGTGACCGCGTCGGAGGGCGCGTTCATTCGCAGCTCGACGATGAGTGGCCGCTTCCCGTTCAGCTCGGGTCGTGGCTGCTGGGGATGGATGACACGACCAACGAGCATCCGAACTTTCCCGAGACGGTCGACCTGACGACGACGCTCTGGCGCTCGCCGGACGGAGAGATTGATCCTGTCAGCAGCGCACCGATTGAGAAGGCGGTGGCCGCGGCGCAGGTGCTGCCCGCTGATGTCGCGCTCGCTGAGGCACTCACAGAGACTGGTGCTGATCCGGAGGAGCCTGCGCTCGCCGCGCTTCTGGCATATCTCGCCACAACCGCGGCGGCCGATGCCGATGTGCTCTCATCCTGGTTCCCGCCCGAGATGCCCGCTGACGCCACCCGCGCCGTCGTGGGAGATTTCAGCGTCTTTGTGAAGGAGCTCCTGGGCGACGCGCAATTGACGCTTGCGTCACCTGTGACCCGTATCGCCTACGACGACGCGGGCGTCAGTCTGCGTCTGGGCACGGGAGAATCCGTCTCATTCGATCGGGCGGTCGTGACGGTGCCGTTGGGAGTGCTTCAGCGTGACGGCATCGAATTCAACCCGCCACTGCCTTTCGCACATCGCGGAGCGATAAATGCGATGGGAATGGGACATATCGAAACGATCTGGCTGCGCTATGACGACGAGCCGTTCTGGGAGACGGATGCCGCGATCTGGCACGTCGTCGGCGGCGAAGCGACAGTGCGCACCTGGATCAACCTCTTTCCGATCACCGGTGAGAACGTGCTGGTCGGTATCGTCGGCGGTGCTGCTGCAGAGAAGTTCGCCGCCCTGGAAGAGAACGAGGCGCTGGGCGCCGCGCTCACATCACTGGAATCCTTTGCGCCTTCCGATGCCAAGAGCTGATCTGGCTCACTTGCTTGCGTGAAGGGCTCACCCGACTGATCACGGCGAGCACCGTCGCGACGAGCGCAAAGATCGCCAACGCGAGGGCGCTCGTGATGAGAAACTCTCCGATACCGCTCACCTGACGGAGGTCCAAGAAGTAGTACGGGTACCAGCCGATGAGCGGACCCCGCCACATCGTCACCCCGCCCCAGACCAGTGGAAACACCAGAGATCCGGGGATGATCCACCACGGCACTGCGCGATGGCCTGGTGTGAGCGTCCAGGCCAGAGCTGTGAATGCGGGCAGCCAGAAATGCAGTAGCTGATCTGACCAGGGCACGTCGACGCGGATGCCGCGCAACCCCGCCTGCCACACGATCAACGCGAACGCGAGCCCGGCGGTCGTGGTCCAGGTCAGCACGAGAGAAAGTGCAACGCTGAACCAGCGAGGGTCGTCATCACGACGAAATGCGAGGATGCCGCCGATGATGAGCAGCACGACGAGTGCACAGTTCGATTCGACGGTGAGGTACGCGAAGAAGTTGCGGCCGGCGATCGTCTGCGAGCTGAGCCCCCAGAACAGGCGGTGAGTGAGCGCTCCGAGGCACACGGCTGCGGTGGCAAAACGAAGCACGCCGAACGTGGTTCGTGCCTTCACCTTCTCGCCGACTCCTTCCTGACGCGGATGCCGCGCCATCTGGCGAGTCTACGGAGAAGTTCGGCGAACCTCAGAACCGCGACATCAGTCGATCAGGAATGGGCGTGCAGCATCGAGGAATGCGCGCGGCTCATCTGCCCACAGTCGCACGGTGGTGACGGGGTTCTCTCCGCCACGCGGCCAGAGCCCAGGCAGTCGCACGGCGTACGGACGCTCCAGTTCGATCTCGATGTTGGTCTCGTTCTGCATGCGCTCCGCGTACTCCGTGCCGTCCTCCGTGTCGGTGATGCGCGGAGACTTCGGCTCGTCGACGCGTCGTCGGATGGCGACGGAGGCCACGGTGTCCCACGGCACAGCGACATCGATCTCCAGTCCGCCGCGCACGTGGACGCCCTCGGGGCCAACCGAATGAGGCCGCAGCAGCATCGCGCACATCAGGCCCACCATTCATGTCAGGCTGATGCCAGTCGCATCGCGCGCAATCGCAGGCTTGCGCGCGATCGCTCTTCCGATGCTGGAGTAGACCCGCAGTTCGGCGATCAGCGCGCGGTACAGCCAATTGCGTGCACGAGCCCAGCGAGAGGGGGTGGCCGTCACGGCGTGGGAGATCCGAGGAGCGCTCATGTCTTCCCCGTGATTGAGTCGGCGGATGCTGCGCTCACCAGCTCTTCCAATCGATGCGCGATCGCTTCTACGCCACGCGCGACGGCGGCCCGATCAGCCGGCGCGACAGCATCAAGCAGGGTCTTATTCAGTTCGTCGTGCTCACGCTGCATCTGAGTCATCGTCTCGGTCGCAACGGCAGTGAGCTCGACGATCACCGAACGGCGGTCGGTCGGGTGCGGCGTTCGCCGTACGTGTCCGGACTGCTCGAGGGCATCGACCAGCCCCGTGATGTTGCGCGGACTCACCTCGCACAGATGTGCGAGCGCCTGTTGCGTCGAAGGTCCTGCGTGCTGCAACATCCAGAGCAGGTGGACACGCGACGGCGTCAGCGTCGTGCCGTCGAATGCGCGCGCCATGTCCTTCTGGAACAGGTCACCGATCTGGAGCAGGCGGTCAAGAAGGGGAGGAGTCATATCGTGATTGTACTTCATTGTGAAGCTCCTTCACGACTTTTAGATTCCCAGGATTGCCTTCGCGATGACGAAGTAGATCACCAGACCTGTGGCGTCCACGAAAGTCGTGATGAACGGATTCGAGAACACGGCCGGGTCCACGCGAATCAGCCGCGCCACAAGCGGCATGATTCCGCCGATCGTGGCGGCAACGGCGCAGACGGCGATGAGCGTGCACCCGATCACGAGACCGATATGCCAGTCGAAGAGCAGGCCGGTGATGGCGAATCCGAGCAGGCCGAGAAGGATGCCGAGCGAGACACCAACCCGTAACTCTCGAGTGAGCACGCGCATGAGATCTCGTGGTCGAACCTCGCCGAGCGCAAGCGCGCGGGTCACCGTTGTCGCAGCCTGATTGCCGGTGTTCCCACCCGTGCCGATCAGCAGCGGCACGAACAGCGTCAATACCGTCATCTGCGCCAGCGTTGCCTCGAACACCGACAGCACCTGCACGGTCAGCGTGGCTCCGACGGCCAGTACGAGCAGCCACACCACGCGTGAGCGCACGATGCGGGCGACCGGCGTTGACAGATACGGGCGGCCGAGAGGCTCGACACCACCCTGGCGCGCGGCATCCTCGCTTTCCTCGCGCTTGAGGATTCGGGTGGCGTCATCGATGGTGAGAATCCCGACGAGGCGGTGTTCGCTGTCGACCACCGGGACGGCGAGCAGCGCAAGGTCGGTGCATTCACGCGCGGCGATCTCCGCGTCGGTGTCTGCAGCGGTCGTGTACGCGTCGCGCATCAGCGCGTCGATGGTGACGTCCTCGTCTGCCGCGAACAGATCTCTGAGGCTCACGACTCCGACCACGCGCCGGGCCGTGTCAGTCACCGGAAGGGTGTAGATCGTCTCGGCGTCATCGATGCGAGCACGCACCCGTGCCAAAGTGGCAGCGGCGGTGAGGTGCGGATGAGTGGTGACGTACTCGGGGCTCATCCGCCGGCCGACGGAATCCTGCGGATATCCGAGGACGGCGGCGGTGAGAGTGCGCTCGTGCGGGGGCAGCCCGCGAAGAAGCTGGGGCGCGATCGACGCGGGAAGCTCGTCGAGCAGCCAAACGCGGTCGTCAGGATCCATCTCGGCGAAGAGAGTGGCGACCTCAGCATCTTGCAGGCTGTGCACGATCTCGCCCTGCAGTTCGGGCGACAGCGACTCGAAAACCTCAAGGGCACGCTGCTTGGGTAGCAGTCGATAGAGCACCGCTCGCTGACGCGCGCTCAGACGCTCGAGAACCTGCACGATCTGTCGGTTCGACACCGGCGTCAGGGCGGCGGATGCTGCGGGGAGGTCACCCTGCGAGAGGCTCTGCTCGATCGTGTCGATGAGGTCGTCTGTCTCAGTGATCTGCGTGGGGATCGGCTCCGTGTTCATGGAGTACTTCTTTCAAGCGTGCCGACGAGAGCATTCCGCGCAGTGCGCGGGGCTCGTCAGCTGGACGGGCGAGTCGAAACCCAGACCCACGTCAGACTTCAGAAAGAAGGAACCTCTGGTGCGATCGCGGAGCCGGGGTGCTGATGGCAACTATCACCACTCATGGGAGTACCACCTCGCTTCCGTCTTTGCTGGCCGCGCATTCGCGAGCCGGGGCCGCCTAGCGATCATCCGGGGCCTCAGCCAATGTAGTCCATCAGGCTGGAGGCTACGTGGGCGATGAGCTCGCGATCGAGGGAGGTCAGGCTGGATCGATCCGCAAGACACCCGGTGTCTCGCCGCCGGCCACATCCCCAGCGATGCGGATGCTACGTGCCAGGTCATCCAGCGCGGGAATCAGCGTTCCGAACCGCTCGCGGTCGCTGCAGATGGCGGTCAGGGTGATCAGATGCGTGCCGGTGTCCCAGGTGTATGTCGCAAATGGCACAGATGCTGGCGCCTCTGGCATAGGCATCAGCAGCTTCTCACCCGCTCCGAGGCTCGAGCGAAAGGATTCGGTGTCGTCGTACTCGATGGGCATGTTCGCTCGAGCTCGGCGCACATCGTTGGTCAGTTCCTGCGTCGTCGCCATCGCGACGACGAGTTCGGGTTCTGCTTTCCACGTCCACACCAGCACGCGTCCATCGGCCTTGCGCATGAGCATCGGGGCGGCCTGGCTCATCGCCCATGCGCCGAGCTTCGATCCAGGGCGCGAGGGAGCACCGAGCGCCTGAGTCGCTTGGCCCAGCAGCATCCGGATTGCCGCCTTGCGATGCCGGCGCCCCTTCCACCCGAATGAGTCCGTCACAGGGATCCAGAGTGCGGGGTCGGCTGTCGAGATCAGTCGCATGTTTCCACGCTAGGGCACGCGTCCGAGTGCCGCCTGCGAGAGCGGAAACCAGCGGCGAGGGAACGGTGAGCGCGCAGACCCCTCCGGTAGAGTTGCGTGCGTCCTGACCAGGGCAGACTTCTCGCGTACCGTAAGGCTGCATATCCGTGACCTCCCCCGACGCTCCGAACGCTGACGCTTCGAACGCCGACTCTCCGAAGGGCGCCCGCCCGCTGCGCATCGTCATCGGTGCCGACACCTTCGCCCCCGACATCAACGGGGCCGCTCGCTTTGCCGAGCGTCTTGCTGCCGGGCTTGTCCAGCGTGGCCACGACGTACATGTCGTTGCACCGAACCGGAGGTACCGCCAGGCCGCACCCGCCACTGAGGTCATCGAGGGCGAGCCGATGACGCTACACCGCTTGCCATCGGTGCGCTGGGCGCCGCATGACTGGTTGCGTTTTGTCTGGCCGTGGCGTTCGAAGCACTACGCGCGAAAGGTGCTTGACCGCGTGAAGCCGGATGTCGTGCACATCCAGTCGCACATCATCATCGGGCGAGGTCTGTCGCGAATTGCTCACCAGCGTGGCATCCCCGTCATCGCAACCAACCACGTCATGGCCGAGAACATCCTCGATCACAGCACCTTCCCGAAGTTCATTGACAACCTCGTGCTGAAATTCGCCTGGGCTGACGCTAAGCGCACCTTCGATCTCGTGCGCGCAACCACCACGCCGACCCGTCGCGCCGCTGATTTTCTCGAGCGGACGGTTGGCCTGCAGGGAGTCATCCCCATCAGCTGCGGCATTGATCGGTCGCAGTATTCGCCAGTCGTTGCTCCCCGCACCGAGAGCCGCATCGTCTTCGTCGGACGCCTTACCGCCGAGAAGCAGGTCGAAGTCATTCTTGAGGCAATGACGAAGCTTGACCCTGCGCTGAAGACGACCTTCGACATCGTCGGCGGTGGCGACCAGCGCAAGAACCTTGAGCGCCTCACAGTCGAACTCGGCCTCTCCGATCGAGTCACCTTCCACGGACGCACCTCCGACGAAGAACTGCGCGCTGTGCTCTCGCGTGCGAGCCTCTTCGTCATCGCGTCGATCGCAGAATTGCAGTCGATCGCAACGATGGAGGCGATGGCATCGGCTCTGCCGATCGTTGCTGCGGATGCTGTCGCGCTCCCGCACCTCGTCCACGATGGCGAGAACGGATACCTGTTCGAACCAGGCAATTCCGAAGAGCTCGCTGCGCGCATGACCGATGTACTCACCGCCGAGCCTGCGGAGTACGAGCGGATGCAACAGGCATCGCTTGAGGGCGTCTTGGTGCATGACATCAACCGCACGCTCGATACCTTCGAG
Source organism: Microbacterium sp. (assembly GCA_003524435.1). Lineage (GTDB taxonomy): Bacteria > Actinomycetota > Actinomycetes > Actinomycetales > Microbacteriaceae > Microbacterium. The sequence goes on along the minus strand of DQHP01000071.1, from coordinate 4,352 downwards.
GCGCTGTATCGCAACGAACCCCTGCCGGAGTAGATAGATGCACATCGTCTTCTTCGGCGATCAACACCTCGAATCCCTCGGCGGAGCACAGGTGTCGATGAGGCTGCAGCGACGATTCCTCGAGAATGCCGGGCACACGGTCACAGCGGTCGCTCCTCGAATGCACGCCGCGCGCCATTCGGCGGACGCCGGCTACCTCGATCTGCCGTCGATCCCCATCACGCTCGACCGGGAGTACTCGATGTCGTGGCCGGGCGCTCGCACGGATCGCTTCCTTGATCAGGAGATGGCGTCGCGCCCACCGGTTGATCTCGTTCACGTTCAGGCTGACTTCTGGGGCGCATTCATCGGGCACAGGTTTGCCCATCGCCATGGCATTCCGGTGGTACACACCATGCATAACCGGGTCGACGTCGGAATGGCGGCCGTCACCCCGTTGCACCGCCCGGCGCTGGCTGTGCTGAATGCGTGGCGCCGACGGGCGATGCGCGGAATCGGCAGCACGGTCAGTGGCAGCGACGGCTGGGCATTTTTGCGCGGCATCGCTCAGGGGTCCAGCGCCGTCACGGCGCCGTCTGGGCACTTCGCCCGCAGGCTTGAGCAACACGAAGTGTTCGACAGCGTCGATGTCGTCTGGAACGGAATCGACGACGGACTCCTCGCCGAGATACTGGCGTCGCGGACTCCTTCTGATGAGGCGCCCGCCCGACGCCCGCGCTTCGTGTGGATCGGACGGATGAGCCCAGAGAAGCGGCTTCTGCCATTCGTCGAGGCCGTGGTCGCATCAAAAGTGAACGCCGACATCGAGATCATCGGTGGCGGTGGGCAGTTGCGCGCGGCAGAGAAAATCGCCCGCGGGCACGACGGTGTCACCTTCGCCGGTCGCCTTTCCTACCCCGAGACGCTCGCGCGTATTGCCGAGGCAGATGCTGTCGTGCAGACGTCCATCGGTTTTGAAACGCAGGGCATGACACCGTTCGAAGCGGCAACCTTGGGCACTCCCACGATCGTCAGCGACCCCGACATCGCCGGCGAACTGCGCGGCGGATTATGGCCAGTGCCGGATGCTTCGGTCAGTGCCCTTGCAGAGACGCTGACGCGCGCAGCATCCGATATCGCCCTCGGGAACGCGCCGACGCCTGACGCGGATGTTGCCGAGGCTTTTCGGCAGTCATCGCGGACCGCGGCGATGGTCGAGATCTATCGACGAGTGCTCAGCGCTCAGTAGAAGAACCCAGCCGTGACGGTGAGCAGGAAAGAGAAGATTCCGCTGACCACCCCGGCGATTCCGAGCCCGGTGGCGATGCCCGCCTGTGCGTGCGGGGCTCCGACCTTGCGGATGCCGATAAGGCCGAAGACGAGGGCGCACACGGAAGCGATGAAAGCGAGGAATGAGCCGAAGCCGCTCACCACGCTGACCATCGAGTAGTCGAAACCCGAGCTGAAGCTTCGGATGAGGACCTGCACGATGGTGCTCGTCAAGAGTCCGACGACGAGGCCCCCGAGGCCGATAAAGAAACCGATGCGGCCCGCCGTGTTGGTGCCGCCAGCAGGCGAGGGGGAAGCTGATGCGTAGGGCGCCTGCTGGGGGTGCTGGGCTGGCTGCGCGGGGTAGCCACCGCCGTGCTGGGCGGGCTGCGGCACATTTGATGCGTACGGCGGAAGGGGCGGCTGCTGCGGATCGCTCATGCCGTTGAGCATAACGGTGACATGTGACCTCAGCGGTAGCCAGCCGCGGATTCCGGAGCGTCATACTCTGCGACGCGCGTCCAGTCCGTGGTGGCAGCGTGGTAACCATCACGCCGCACCTCGATGGCGGTGAGCACGATGCCGGTGAGGGCGAGGATCGCGAGAAGGATGATGATGAACATGGCAGAAACGCTACGCTTGACGCTTTTCCGCCACGAGTGGCAGTATTGACATACTTCGTCGAAAAACTGCCAAACTGATTCTGTCCCACTTCACTGCCGAAGGAGCACTCATGAAGACTGTTGCCTGCATCGTTCAGGAGGGCTTCGCGCCGTTCGAGTTCGGCGTCGCCTGCGAGGCGTTCGGTATTGATCGCACGAAAGAGGGTGTGCCATCGTTCGACTTTCGTGTGGTCACCGCAGTGCCGGGGCCCGTGCGGTCAAAGCTGGGCTTCTCGATCAACGTCGAGCACGATCTTTCGTTCGCCGCTGAGGCAGACCTTGTCGTTGTCTGCCCGGTCCCACAGGAATACTGGGGTCACATTGATGAGGAGGTGCTCGCGGTCGTTCGCGCCGCCGCGGAACGTGGCGCCTGGCTGCTGAGCGTGTGCAGCGGATCGTTCATCTTGGGTGCCGCCGGTGTGCTTGACGGACGCCGCGCCACCACGCACTGGATGTACACCGAAGCGATGGCTCAGATGTATCCCGCGGTGACCATCGATCCGGATGTGCTGTTTGTGCAGGATGGCCGCATCATCACCAGCGCAGGAACCGCGGCGGGCCTCGACGCCTGCCTGCATCTGCTTCGCCAGGAGATCGGAGCGGAACTCACCAACCGTGTCGCCCGTCGCATGGTGGTGCCGCCGCAGCGCGATGGCGGACAGGCGCAGTACATCGATCGGCCAATCGTGCACCCGCAGAGTGACGCGCTTGCCGAGGTCGCCAACTGGGCGGTGGAGAATCTGCGTGAGGAGCTTTCGGTCGATCACCTCGCCTCTCGCGCTCATATGTCACCGCGCACCTTCGCTCGTCGGTTCAGATCAGAGCACGGTGTGACACCGGCTGCCTGGCTCGCCAAACAGCGAGTCATTCACGCGCAGCGACTTCTTGAGCGCACAGACCTCGGTCTGGATGCGATCGCCGAAGAAAGTGGTTTCGGGTCCGCGGCCGTATTGCGACAGAACTTCCATAGAGTTCTCGCCACGACTCCTACCGCGTATCGCGCCACCTTTTCGTGCACGGCAGAGCCAGCGGCGTAAGCGCGTCGGCAGAGTGCGCTTACAGATGCCCCGGTGACGACATCGGCGCTTCGTGCACCTCGACGCCGTCGTGGTCGACCGCCGCGAGACAGTAGAGGAGTGATTGCGTCGGGTAGCCGTGTGGACGATTGTCCCGGATGATTGCGGCATCATCGGAGGGGTCAAGGGCAGTGGATGCTGCGAGCAGCTCAATCCACTCGGCCTCCCAGTTATCCGTCCGGGCAGGGTGCGCGCGAAACTCGGGTAGCCAGCGGGCGATCCGCGCGGTGGCTGGATCATCCAGCCCATCGTGAGCAATCATGTGCACGCCCCGGGGCACGGGAGTTTCTGACAGCTCTTTACCGTCCCACGACAGCACGCGCGCAGCATCCGGTCCGACTTCGAGAAGGTTGAAGCCGTGCATCGAGAGCGGCGCTTCGGGGGAGCGTCCGGCAACGGACTCTAGCGCGAGACTTCCGCGCGTGTGCACCTGGTCTTCTGGTACCTCAAGAGTGTCGGCACGGTTGAGGAGCACCGCGAGGCGCCGCGCGTCGCGGTCGACAGCGAGCCATGCCCCACCGGCACGGCGATCCCGGATGCCGATCACACCCGGATACTGCTCAGGCCACCACTTGCCCGGCGAATCCCAGGCGCGTGCGGGGTCTTCGTCGCGCACGGCGAGAAGCCGCGACCCTCCGGGCTCAGCGACATCGATCACAACGGTGCACACAGCGGCCAGTCTAGGTGCGGCACAATCGAGGTATGAACATCGTCGTTGGAGTCACGGGTGGCATTGCCGCTTATAAGTCGGTACAGCTCGTGCGCCTACTCACCAAGGCCGGGCATGATGTCACGGTCATTCCGACCGAAGATGCTCTGCGCTTCGTCGGAATGCCGACCTGGGAGGCGATCAGCCGCAACACCGTCACCACGAGCGTGCATGATGATGTCGCACGCGTACGGCACGTCGCGCTCGGGCAAGCTGCGGAGCTCGTGATCATCGCACCGGCAACAGCCAACACGATCGCGAAGATGACGGCTGGCCTCGCCGATGACCTCCTCGGCACGACGCTTCTCGCGACCACCGCCCCGGTCGTGATCGCTCCGGCGATGCACACCGAGATGTGGCAGCATCCGGCTACCCAGGCCAATATCCACACGCTCCGCGAGCGGGGCGTGCACATGGTCGGCCCTGGGGAAGGGGAACTTGCCGGCGGAGACAGTGGCCCCGGTCGCATGAGCGAACCGGAAGAGATCTTCGCTGCGGCGATGCGCGTCAGCAGCGCTCGTAGCCGTGTTCGCGACCTTGAGGGGGTGCGTGTCGTTATCTCGGCGGGAGGCACACGCGAACCGATCGACCCGGTGCGCTTCCTCGGCAATCGATCCAGCGGACGGCAGGGAGTGGCGCTCGCGGCCGAGGCAGCGG
>DQHP01000050.1 GCA_003524435.1 Microbacterium sp. | reverse complement strand
GCTCTCCGCGGGCGTGCGGCGGCGCGCACCGGGGCTGCGCCGTGAAGAGGTCGCGCAGCTGGCCCTGATGTCCACCGACTACTACACACGGCTCGAGCAGCAGCGCGGGCCGCAACCTAGTACGCAGATACTCAGCTCACTCGCCCGAGCGCTTCGCCTCTCGTCGGACGAGCGCGACTATCTGTACCGGGCCGCGGGTCACGCGGTGCCGGATCGGATCACGCCGACTGATCACGTCGCACCTGCACTGCAGCGCGTCTTCGATCGCCTGCACGACACCCCTGCCCTGATCATCTCGACCCTCGGCGAGACGCTGGTGCAGAATGCCCTGGCCGCTGCGCTTCTCGGTGACAACGTCGGCGCGGCAGGGTTCGAGCGCTACGAACCGTATCGCTGGTTCGTGCAGTCCGAGCAGGCACGAGCGCACTACCCCGAGGACGATCACGCCCGCAACAGTCTCGCCCAGGTCGCAGGGCTGCGCGCGGCATACGGCGCGATGGGTGCCCAGTCGCAGGCGGGGATGCTGGTGGCCGAGCTGTCACATCGCAGCGAGGAGTTCCGTCAGCTGTGGGATCGGCAAGAGGTCGCTCAGCGATTCGCGGATCACAAGACGCTGCTCCACCCCGAAGTCGGCGCGATCGAAGTGGACTGCCAGGTGCTCTTCACTGAGGACCGCGGTCAGGCGCTGCTCGTGCTGACCGCGGCGCCTCGCAGCGAGGATGAAGAGAAGATCCGGTTACTCGGGGTGCTCGGGGCACAGCGGTTCACCGCGGACGAAGGGATGCCGAGGGCCTAACGCGGCGCTGGCCTCTCCCGGCACAGATATCTCGATCCACACACTTTTCGGCCCGGCACTATGTTGCGGACAGGTCCCGGAGTATCTTCTGCACCTGATCAGAACCAGGGAAGGCGGCGGGGCGGCCGTCTCGTTCCGGGGCCGGATCATTTACGGCTTCGGCCGGGTTCAGAAGTCGACGTAGGCCGGCCCGCATCAGCGTGTCGTCCATGGACGTGATTCCGCTGAGCGCCAGCACGGAAACCCCCTGATCGAGCGCGGCCAGGAGTCGTGCAACGTCTTCCACCGGGAGATTCTCGCCAGCCGGCCGCGCTTCGATTGCAATGTGCTCGTACGTGTCGACCATCACCTGGACGCGCTCGCGGAGCGCGAGGACGAGCTTCTCATCTCTGGCCGCCGTCGCGATGAACTCGAGGGTCGCCAACCCAAACCCTCGCACCATCTCGGCGGGATCAATACCCGTTTCCGATCTCAGTTCCGACGCTTCCGCGGCAGTCGTCTCGACCGTGGAGAACGGATCCCAACCCGCACCGCGCAACGTCTCCAGGTTGAAGTCCATCACAGCGAGGAACAGGTCGGACTTGCCGCTGAAGTTCGAATACACCGCACCTTTGGAGAACCCCGCGTCGCTGGCGATGCCGTCCAGACTCGCCGCGTGATAACCGTCGCGGGCGAACGCCACCACCGCTGCGAACACGAGCGCCTCGCGGGTCTCTCGTTGCCGTTCGGCGCGGGTCCGCGGCTGGCGGGCCGCTGAGTGCGTGAAAACCATGCGGCCATTCTATCGATTGACGTACCGATCGAATCTAGATACTGTCGGTATGTGAAATACCAGCGGTATCTGACGAAGGGAAGTGGTATGAACGCTGCGGTGCTGAAGGTGAGTGATCTCACACGGCGATTCGGAGCTGTCGTCGCGAACGACGGGATCGAACTGCGGGTTCAGCCCGGGGAGGTCGTCGGACTGCTCGGCCACAACGGTGCGGGTAAGACAACGCTGGTCTCTCAGATTGTCGGACTGCTACGGCCACACGGCGGTTCGATCCAGGTTGCAGGGTTCGATGCGATCGCGGCACCGGCGAAGGCCCGGCGATGCGTCGCGTTGCAGCCCCAGGCGCAGGCACCACTTGACGGGCTCACCCCAAAGACCGCGATCGAGATCGCCGGACGGTTGAGAGGCATGTCTCGCGCCGATGCTCGCACCGCCGCACGGGACCTGGCAGACGAACTCGAGATCGGCGAATGGTTCAACCGTCGAGCGACGCCCGATGGTGGCCTGTCTGGGGGCGTGCGCCGACTCACCACGTTCGCCATGGCTGCAGTCGCCCCGGTGCCGCTGATCATTCTCGACGAGCCAACCAACGACGTCGACGCGGCGCGACGGCGACGCCTCTGGAAGACCGTGCGTCGTCTCGGCGACGAAGGAGCCGGTGTGCTGCTCGTCACCCACAATGTCGTGGAGGCCGAGCGCGTGGTCGACTCCCTCGTCGTCCTCGATCGCGGCAGGGTCGTCGCGACAGGGTCGCCCAGCCAGCTCCGCGGTTCTAGCGACCAGGATCTCCAACTCGAACTCTCCCTGCATCCCGATCTCGGCGATCTCGCCGACCTACTCTCGGCGGTGCCGATCCAGATAATCCGCCAGGTTCGCGCCGGACGCCGGATGCTATTGACACTGTCGGCGACGGATGCCGAGGCGGCCGTCGCCTGGGCCACGAACCTCCGGTCATCCGACGCCATCGAGGGTTACGCGCTCGCACCTGCCACCCTCGAGGATGCCTACCTCGCTGCAACAGCAGATGCCGACATGCTTACGACGACACACGCGAAGGACGCACGGAATGACTGAACAGATGACCTTCTCTCCGTCGCCCATTGCACGCACGACGGCCCCACCACGCACCGGACTCTGGGTCAGCTACACGACACTGCTGCGTTGGACGATGGCGCAGACCGGTGCAATGCTGCCCTTCGTCATCGTCGTCCAGGCCGTGCTCGCAGCCGGGATCATCATTGGCTTCGGCCTGCTGATACCCGATATCGACACGGCATCCGCTCAGTTCCTCTCCACCGGCGCACCCACGGTGCTCCTCATGGTCATCGGGCTCGTGATGGTCGCCACTGGCGTCGCTCAGGCGCGCACGAACGGCACATTCACCTACCTGCGAGCGCTACCCGCGCCCCGTGCCCTGGTGCTACTGGCCGACCTGACGGTGTGGCTCGCCGTCATGCTCCCGAGCGTCGCGGCCGCAGTGATCGTGGCGCAGTTGCGATACGGATTCGGCTACTCCTTCGACTGGCCACTTCTTCTGACCGCATCCATCCTGACCGCCCTCACCGCCAGCGCGATCGGGTACGCGATCGCTGTGGCCTTGCCGCCACTTCTCACCCAGCTGGTCACGCAGGTGCTCGTGTTCTTCGTGATGCTCTTCTCACCGGTCACGTTCCCGGCGAGCCGGCTCCCCGCCTGGTTCCAGACGATGCACGACGTGCTTCCGTTCCGACCGGCCGCGGATCTGATCCGCGCGGGGCTCCTGTCGGACACCTACGCAGCGAATGGCCGCGACCTCATCGTGCTCCTGATCTGGTGCGCGCTCGCCCTGGCTATCAGCATCCGAGCGATGGTCCGCCGTGACTGACGCACCTGCTCAGCCGCCGCGCG
>DQHP01000147.1 GCA_003524435.1 Microbacterium sp. | reverse complement strand
GAGCGGCCGGGCCTGGGCCACGAGCGCGTGGCCGTGGGCGGCGGCGACCGGGGATGTGTGCGAAAGGTCTATCCGCGGAATACGTGCGATCAGCTGATTGCGTCCGCGGATTGCATCCGCTGCCGACACCGACGCTTCCCAGACTTTTGCCCCGTGGGGTCCGCGAAGATCCGCGCCGCAGTGCGAGCAGCATCCGTTTACCAGACTGGCCGAGGTGCACACCGGGCATACGTTGGTGTCGAGCATGTACTGTGCGACGGACTCAGCCCATCGAGTGGGATCGGGTGCGAGAGTCATCACTCCCCCTGTTCGATGTCGGACTGTTCAGCTTCGGGAATCCAGCGCAGAATGTCGCCGGGCTGGCACTCGAGCACCCGACAGATAGCTTCGAGCGTGGTGAAACGCACCGCTTTGGCTCGGCCGTTTTTGAGGACGGCGACGTTCGCAGGGGTGATGTCGATAGCATCCGCGAATTCTTGGACACTCATCTTCTTGCGCGCGAGTTGCACGTCGAGGTCAATAACGATGGGCATCAGACGACCTCGGACATGTCCTGCTCGAGCTCGAGCGCCTTGCGCAGCAGGCCACGCAAAACGACGACCAGCAGGGCGAGCGCCGCACTGACGACGATGCCGAGCACGGCGAGGAGAGTGAGAGAAAGTGAAACTGCACGATTGGCGAGGATCACCCCGTAAGAGGCGGCGATGAGCACGCCAGCGCTCGCCAGCGCCCAGAGGATGATGTCGACGAAACAGAATGCGTCTTGGCTGAAAATGCGTTCAGTGCGCACGAGCGACAGCAGACGCCAGACACAGACCAGAGTGACCTCGACGAAGACGAGGAAGAGAACGGCACCGATGATGCCAGGTATCTCAAGATGGGCGACATCGGGGTTTCGGATGGCAGTGATGCGCGCAACCGCGGGGATCACGACAGCTTGGCTCACCAGCAGGAGCGCGATCATTACGGCGATGAGGGTCTTGAGCACTGCAGTTACACGGGGTTGCATCTTCTGCCTATCGATAAGCGGCCGGTATCTATCGAAAAACGATAGCCCGGGATGTTGCGGAGTCAAAGCTCACGCGCGCTCTCACAGCGAAGATCCAGCAACTGCTCGTGTCCCGGTGCGGCTGAATCTGGGCGGGGCGGGGCAGGGGCCGACTAGGGGGTTTCTGGGCCGAAGGGCGAATCTAGGGAATCGGTAAGTTCCGCGAGCAGCGCCTCGATCTGCGGCTCAACATGCTGCGAGATCGCAGCCTGCACGTTTAAGCGATGCCGCATCAGGAGCGAACAAATCTCGCGACCCACCATATTTGCGTACTCGTCTGCGAGGCCGACTTCCTGACGCAGCGCGGCTTTCGCCTCGTCGCTCAACGGCGGAAGCGGCGGCAACTCCGTCGCCGCGTCGTCTGCGAGGCCCGCGATCGTGAAGAGGAACGGAGCCCCAGGCACCGGTTCGGGATCGAGCGGCATCCCCTCAAACTCGGGCTCAAGGTTCTCAGCAGGACGATAGCTTCGCGCTCGATTGCGCGCCGTCTGCTGATCAAGTTCTGCCTGCAACATCGGGAGGTTGCGTGCCGTGTACTCAGCCACAGAGTGATCAACGATCGTCTTGATACGGGTAGAAAGTCCATGCTGCACGCCGTGCGGAACATTTCCGCTAATGCCGACCGCCGACAAAATCGGTGACCCGAGACAGCGCCGGCATGGAGCGACACGTCCGCGGTGCGTGGCAGGTTGCCAGCGCGGCACCCAGCGCAGCCAGGCCTCAACGGCCTGGTCTACCTGTGTCTCCAGCGAGCGTTCCACGCTTACAGGTTACGGCGATCCGCGCGAACAGCCGAGATTTCAAAGGTAACGGTCATCTCTGGTCCGGGTCTTCTCGCTCCCACGGCCAGCGTGGACGCTGCGCGCGCGTGAGCCGAAGCGCGACACCGCCCCACGCTGAGACCAGGGCCACCGCCACCAGCACGAGGCTGGCGCCGCCGGTGATCAGCCCTCCCATGACTGCCAAGGCAGTGACGAACTGTCCAGTGCTGAAGAGGACTGCCGCTCCCACCACCAGCAGATGCGCGATCGCGGTCAGGATCGAAATCGACCAGACCGAACGGAACCGCGGATGTGTGATGCGCAGGGCCAACCAAAGGATGCCAGCGAACACGGCGATTGCGATGATCATGCCGATGACTCCGGGCACCGGCCCGAGCCCGGGGACGCCGATGATATCCGCATCCGTGACAAAGCTCAGCACGCCGAGGCCGAGGATCGAGAGTGCGGCAAACCCTACCGCCGTCATGGCCGTCGCCTGGACAGCCGAAACCCCCGCGGGTACAGGGCCGCGGGGGTCAGACGAGTCGGTATTCGTGGTTACCTCGACAGGGTCGGGCCAGCCTCAAGCGTGCGCTCGTACTCACGCTGAGCCTCGGCATTGAGTTCGGTCTTGTGGGCACCGCTGCGGGCAACCCAGGCGCCGAACCAGATGGTCAATTCTCGTCCGAGCACGAAGGCTGCAATAGCCAGCGGCGCGAACAGCTGCTCGCCGACCAGGTCGGTTGCTTCCGAAGATGAGAGCAGCCAGAACCGCGCTTCGAAGAGCTGGCCGAGGATGTAGCCGCCATAGGAAATCACTCCGACGAGGATGCCGAAGATCACCCAGCGGCCCCAGCGACCCCGGTTGATGATTGCGCCCAACAGCCAGAATCCGATGAAGAACACGGCGACAGGAACCCAGAAGGCCCAGGTCGTCAGTGGGGCGAGGATCTGCTCGACGATGTTCTCGCTGTTCACCTCTCCCTTGATGGCGCTCCAGCCCAGACCAATGGCGAGGTAGAGGATGGCGAAAACAAGTGTGGCGAGCAGGCCGATGCCCGCGGCGGTTCCACGGTTTCCGCGATCCCGCGGCGGCTCAGGAGCCTGCACGAAGATCGGCTGGTTCTGCACGGGAGCAGCGGCGGCGACAATCGGCTCCGACGGGACGACCCGAGTTTCGGTGTCATCTGCCACAGGCCGACCGTACGCCGTGTCCGCGATCGAAGTCTCCGGCGCAGCATCCGACGCGATGACGTCTCCGGTGCGCTGACTTTCCGTCAGGACTTCGGTCTGGGGTTCGTCCGCACGAGCATAATCTGCCGTGCTGGCGGGCCATGTCGTCGCGGCGGGCTCGTCTGCCACGGTGGACGTGACGGACTCATCTGCCTCGGCAGATTCGGCAAGGCCGGGGGTCACGAAAGTGCCAGGGTGGCTGCGCTCTGCCTCTTCGAACGCCGCAAGATCTGGGTCAACAGCGTCGTAATCTACGGCGTCACTGGTGGCAGCGTCATTCTCTGCAGAAGTAGACGTACCTGAGACGTCGGCGCCGGCCGCTTCAGCATCAGCGAGACCTGCGTTGGCGTCAGCAACGACGTCGTTGACGTCTGCCGGTTGCTCGGACCGGGGAACCTCGGGGTCACTCATTGGGGCGCCTCTCGTCGAATATGTGCAGTGCGAGGGTATCGCCGCGCACGCACGCAACCGCGCAGGCGTGCCGACGTGTCGTCTGAACCGCAGAATCTCAAGGGATCTCGGCTGTGCCCGGAGCGATAGTGCGAAGCGTGTCCCCGACGAAGTCCACGAGCACCGGAGCCATTGGCACGGCGAACCAGATGAGTGCGGCAACGATGGCTATACAGAAGAGACCAGCCGTCCAGCTCATCACCAGATTTCGACCGTCAGCGCGTGCCATGTCTCAAAGGTACGACCGGCTCATTGGTTGGTCAGGCTGGACACGCGAGAGGCCGCAGAACACCCGTAGATCATGGGGCAAGGCGCCTCATTCGCCCACGATCACCGGCGACGAAGCATCCGGGGCGATCACTTTTGGCGTTCCTGTGCCGTCTGCCGACACGGACCAGACATCACCCCCGATCGCATAGGCGACCGTGTCGTCATCGAGCCAGGATGCCTGGTCATCAACGTTGCGCCCCTCTGCCAGCGGCGTCTCTTCCATGCTGGCGAGATCAAGCGCATACAGCCGCCACGGGTCTTCGACACCGCTGTCCACGCGCTTCTTGAAGACCAGCCGCGTTCCATCCGGAGAGAGCGACGGGCACTCGACATTCTCGCGGAGCGCAGTGGCTGTCCAGTTCGCGTAGTCACCTTCGACAAGGTAGGTCTTGCCGCCGGTAGACACCGTCGCATAGAAAGTATTGTCGTCGTCAGCAAAGGTGACGCCCCAGTAGTTCACGTCCTGGCGCACAATACGCTCGCCATCGATATACAGCTGAAGGCTCTCAATGGAATCCACGAGATAGTTGCTCGTGAGGTCGTAGATTCCCGTTCTGGTCGAGAAGCTCGTCGTGGCATAGCTGTCCCCCATCACGAACAGCGTCCAGGCGACCATTTGACCGGATGCTGATACTCGAGCGCGGCTCGGCACTCCGTTGAATTCAAAGCTCTCGGTGACCGTGAGGTCACTATCAAGGATCTCCATCGTCGTCATCGGTGTCAGCGCGTCTTGCGCACGCGCGCAGACCGCGCTGTCTCCCGCAGCATAAAACCGCAGACACTCCATTCCCGTACCCTCACGGGGCGGCGTCCGCTCTCCCTCTTCCCACGCCACGTCTCCGCCGCCCTTCTGAACGGCAACGTAGCCATCAGCGTCGCGAACGTAGAGACCGGGATCCGTCTCCGGTACGGCCTCACCTGCCGCGTAGGCGCTCTCAGACGGACGCGCACCGGCATATATCGAGTAGCCGATGCCGATCGCAGTGAGCGCGACGGCCCCGACTCCCACCAGCAACAACCGCTTCCTCAGCGATCGTCGGTCCATCTCCAGCTCAGTCATTTGACCACCTCATCGACTCGCGGCTCTGGCCGGATCAACACGGCGGCAATGAGAAGTACCAGCAGCAACACCACTCCGGCTGCGGCGAAAGCGATATTCACGCCCCAGAACGTCCATGCCGCGCCAAACAAGACGGCGGCAAATAGACGCCCGGTTGCCTGTCCTGTCTGCAGAAGCGCAAGGCCCCCTGCGCGGCGTTCACGGGGAATGCCTGGGCCGGCCAATGCCATCAGAACGCCGTCTGTGGCGGCGTAGAAAACGCCGAGTAGTGCGAGCAGAAGCACGAGCAGTATCGGCCCTTCGAAGGGAAGAAGTAGCGTTGCATATGCACCGACCAGGGCGAGATTTCCCAGCAGGAACGGCAGACGCCGCCCGATCTTGTCCGCCAGGCGCCCCATCGGCACGGCGAGCACCAAGTACACCAAGGCGCTTCCGAGCGGCAATAAGGGGAAGAAGGCGGCATCGAGTTGCAGCCGCTCTTGCAATCCGAGATAGAGGAACCCATCTCCGATAGTCGCAAGGCCCAGGATCGTCGCAGCGATCAGAAGCCGGCGAAACTTCGCCTCTTTCAGAATGCTGACCGTCTCTCGCAGCGTCGGTCGCGGCGCCCCCACGGGCATGGACTTGCGACCAGGTACAAAGGCGATCAATACGAGCACGCCTAGCGTCGCGACACAGAAGCTGACCATAAAGACAGCGTCAAAAGCATCCGCCAAGAACCAAAGCAGCGCGAAAGCCGCAAGCGGACCCAGCAAAGCGCCCGCCGTATCCATAGCTCGGTGCACTCCGAAAGCCCGCCCCTGATGCGCGTCGTCGACCGAAAGCGAGATCAGCGCGTCACGGGGAGCCGTGCGGATGCCTTTGCCAATGCGATCGACCGCAAGCGTTGCAGACAACGCCGTGGTGGATGCTCCTGACAGAAGCAGGAATGGCTTACAGATTGCGGACAGTCCATAGCCGATGCCGGCCACGAGCTTGTGCTGAGACCAGCGGTCGGCGAGGTGCCCGCCAAGAAGCCGCACGAATGCGGTGACCCCGTTGTAGAGACCATCAAGGAAGCCGAAGGCAAGTGGTGACATGCCCAGGCCCACGACAAGGTACAGCGGCAGGACTGCTGTGACCATTTCGGAGGAGAGGTCGGTGAGCAAGCTCACGGCCCCAAGTGCGACTGCGGTGCTGCCGACTCCCGCCGCTCGGCGGCCCACCTGAGGGTGAACCGCCGAGCCGCTTTCGTCTTGCCGCGCCTTACTACCGGCGAGATACATATCGTCAGTGGCAGGTGATCGTCGAGGTGGCGTCAAGCACCGTCCCGTCGATGGCAACGAACTTCTGGACAACAGTCGTGTCGGTGAAGTCGAGCTGCGAGACGCCATACGCAGTGTTGATGCGCTTGACGCTGTTCGGCCGGACGTTCGGGATGTCACGCATCTCATGCCCACCCAGACCGCTGATGATCTCAACGGTTCCTGTCGAGGACGGCTGGAGATCGCCGTCCATGGGCGCAAAACGCTCGTAGTGGTGGTCGTGGCCGTTGAGCACGATCTCGACGTCAGCGTCGGCAAGTTTCTTCCAGATCGGCTTCATGTACGGCACAGAGCCATGCTCGCCTGAGCTGACAACAGGGTGGTGGTAGTAGGCCATCGTGCACTGCTTGTCATTCGCCGCCAGGTCATTGTCCAACCAGTCGACCTGTTCCTGTTCGTCCAGGCGATTCGAGTTCAGCGCGATGAAGTGCCAGTTTCCGTAGTCATAGCTGTACCACATCTTGCCTTCCGGTGTGGCACGATCGCCGAAGTACTCGCGGTAGGCGGCCTCGTCTCCGAGTTCGCGTTCGTCGTCCCAATCGGTGTCGTATGCCTCGTGGTTTCCCGGCACCGGCCAGGTGTTGTCCTTGAACTTGCCCCACGACTTGTCATAGACAGATGTGAAGTCCGACAGGTGCCCGTCGTCGTACTGCATGTCGCCGAAGGTGATGTAGAACGCAGGATCGATCTCCTGTGCGCGATCGGCTGTTTCAAAGTGCTCACAGTCAGAATTTTCGGTCTTCTCGCCGCGCGTTGAGCAGAACTCTCCCGCGATGTCACCCGCACCGACCACGGTGAAGGCGCCGGCACCCGGCTCAGGATCCGGGTCAGGGTCAGGGTCAGGATCGCCGCCCTCGCCAGGCGTTCCGTAGACCTCAAGCTCATACAGCGAGTAGCCGTAGTCAGTTCCACGAGCCGTGCCGGAGACGCGCAGGTAGCGAGCGGTGCCCTCGAGGTTTGCGTGCTCGTCAGTACCGCCGTTGCCCGCTGATTCTTCTGCCAGCACAGCCCAATTGCTGCCGTCGTCCGAAGTCTCGATACGGTAGTCGGTCGCGTACGCGGCCTCCCATTTCAGGATGACCCTGTCGATGTTCGCGCCAGCGCCCAAATCAACCTGGATCCACTGCGGGTCAACTCCTTCTTCGCTCGCCCAGCGCGTCGCCTCATCACCGTCTACGGCACTTGCCGCAGGCATGGTCGAGTCTTCGACGGAGGATGCCGTTGCAGGACGATCCTTCGAAATCGTCGTTGAGGGGACAGGATCGGTGCCGGGGTCAACTTCACCCGTTCCGTCGCCGATTTCATTGGCTGGCCAATGGGGTTCCGGATCGGTCGGAATCTCGAAGGGATCGCCGTATACCGACCACGTCAGCGGCGTGTCGAGGTCAAGGTTGCCTGCTTCAAGCCACGGGCGCTGAGCGTTCTCGATGCGGGTAACATCCTCGTGCGCCGCTTCTGTCTGCATCTCGATCACGCGGGCATCGAGGAAGGCATTCAAATACGCGGTTTCACTGCCACCCTCAGCGGGAGTACCTTCATCGCCCATGGCGGTGCTGCGGATCTCTTCCATTCCGCTGAAGCCGTGGACGACGGCCGCGTCGTAGTAGATGAACTGCCCGAGCGCGCCAAGACCGTCGTCAAGTCCGAGATCAACGGAGCCTTCGAAGTACCAGTCTCGTGTCAGATCGCGCTGTGCCCTCTGGAACTCCGCGACATCCCCCTCCGCTTCCCAGGCCGCGACATACGCGTCGCCAAGACCCTCGTGCGATTCGGTGCCATCGACTGCTCGTAATGCGGGCAGATACTCAGCGAGTCCGTTGTCGGGGTAGTCGGCCGTGTAGCGCTCGACCAGTTCGAGCATGTCGCTCGTGCCAGAGGTGAATCCGATGATTCCACCTGTGTAGCCACGCCCGTCATCGATGTCCTCGATGTAGCCGTACATGTTGTACCAGTCGAGACGCGAGTTCTCTGCGGAGGTAACGATCTCTTGCGCCATCTCGCGTTTGATCGGATCTCGCAGGCTGGGGGTGTCTGCTTGCGCCGTGGCTGCGATTAGCGTGCCCCCGACGAGGGGAATTGTGACCGCCGCGGCGAGCAAGCCGAGCAATGGTCGACGATGACGCATTCTTTCCTCCGATGAAATACTTCGTTAAGAAACGTTCTTTACGAAAGTTATACACTGAGTAGATACGGTCCGCAATGCCGACTTCCTACTTTCTCGGCACGCTCGCCTGACCTACGTTCGATAGCATCCGAAGTACCCGAATCCAAATTTCCGAGGACACCGTGCTCAACTCTGCGACGCCGATCAGCCCGCCTACCGGCACAGGCGTGGTTCGTGCGATCAATGCCAGAGCCGCGCTGCGACTGCTGCTGGATCATGGGCCATTGACCAGGCCGGAGGTTTCTGAACGCCTCGGCGTCTCGAAACCGACGGCTTCCCGCCTGCTCTCGCAGTTATGCGAGATGGCACTTGTTAAGAGCGATGGCAATCGCGATGCGACGATTGGGCGCGCGGCTGAGCAGTTCAGCATCGATGCGCGCGCCGCATACATGGCCGCCCTTGATGTCACCCCCGAACGGATCGCCGCCGCGATCGTCGACTTCACCGGTGCACTGGTCGGCACCTTTGAGTTGCCGATGGCAGAAACTTCTCCCGACCCCGTGGCCCAGGTTCACGCCGCGCTCATCGGAGTCTGTGACTCGGCCGCAATCAGCATCGCCGATTTGCATCGCGTCGTCATCGGCATCCAGGGAGCAATCGACCCCACGACTGACCGCCTTCGTTTCGCCCCGCATATTCCCGGGTGGCAGTGCAGCGGTTTGGTGAGCGCACTCGAAGATCGCATCGGCGCACCGGTGTCCATCGACAACGACGTGAACCTCGCCACAATTGCCGAGCACGTGCATGGCGTCGCCGAAGGTCTCGACAACTTCGCGCTGCTGTGGATCTCAGACGGGATCGGGATGGGTTTGATGCTCGGCGGCCAGCTTCACCGAGGACTCACTGGCGGTGCTGGCGAGATCGCGGAGATGCCCGTTCCGGGAGCTGCGACCGTCGCCGAATCACCGGA
The DNA here is from genome assembly GCA_003524435.1 of Microbacterium sp. Lineage (GTDB taxonomy): Bacteria > Actinomycetota > Actinomycetes > Actinomycetales > Microbacteriaceae > Microbacterium. Next base: position 17,192 of record DQHP01000147.1, on the reverse strand, counting down.
GTACGGCACGAATGGGATGCAAGCACTTGCTGGCGCGCCCGCGATCGAAGCGATACTCCGTGAACACGGGTTCACCGGCCACACTGCCGTCGAAGCGATGCGGGAGGCCGTCGCATCCGACACTGAAGGCGCATCGGCTGCGCTCGACGAGATTGCCCGTCGACTCGCGCTCGGCCTCTCGGCCGTAGTCGCAATAATCGACCCCGAACTGCTTGTGCTGGCCGGAGACCTGGCTGTCGCAGCATCCGAGCGCCTGCGCATTTTGGTGCAGCATCACCTGCACGCCATCGTGACCGCGCGGCCGCCTGTGTTGCTCACTCACGTCGCCAGCAATCCCGTGCTCGCCGGCGCACTGTGGCTCGCAATCAAGGTCACGCAAGACGAGATGCTCGCGTCCGTCAGCGGCGGATCAAGCCGCGTCGTTACGGGTTAGTCGCGCCGGGTAACTCCGGGTTCGACGGTTTGAGACTTCCGCACGTCCTGGCGGGTCAGCGGCCGCGCAGGCGGGTCAGCGGCCGCGCAGGCGCCAGAGGAGCCAGAGTCCTGATGCAGGGATCAGGACGACTCCGAGTCCGAAGACGCCCATCCAGACAACGTCGTACGCGGCAGGCACCAGCGGGTCGCTCACCATCGGCGCCGCGACCCCATTGCCCGCTCTTGTTTCGGTCACGGGCAGCTCAGGCGCCTCAGCATTCCACGCGCCCAGACCGAACACGATCACGGTAGCGGCCAGTCCGAGAGGAACGACAATGGCGACGACCTTCTCCCAGGTCTTCCACAATGAGCTGGCACAGACCATCACAGCACCGACAATCCAGCCGATGACCGGCACGAGAATACCTCCGAAGCTCAACACGAGGGCGGCTGCAATCGCGAACCCTTTGGTAGCGGTCACCGCAGCCCTGGGCTCCGCTGCGACGAAACCCGGCGGCGTCCGAGCATCCTGAGCGCCAACATGAGCCTCGCGCGCGATCACTACAGGATCACCCAGCTGCGCAATGCGGGCGGCGGTGCCCTCGGCATCCAGCCCTTCGAGTTCCTCTGCGATACCTCCACGGATCTCGGACGCGATGCCGTGCGGAACGCTCTGCATCGCGACATCCAAGCGTGCCATGAATTCGTTGCGCTGGCGCGCGGCATCCGTGGTGGTCATGCTTATTCCTCTCCCACGAGGCCCGTGACGACACGGGCGAAGGGCGTCCATTGCGTGCGAAACTGTGCGAGCTGCGTGGTGCCAACGTCGGTCAGCCGATAGTACTTGCGGGCGGGCCCTGACTCTGACGGCATATCGAAGGTGGTCACTGCGCCGTTGTCACGCAGGCGTCCGAGCAGCGGATACAGCGTGCCGATACTGGCGATGAGCCCTGCACCAGTCAGCGCCTCGGCCAGTTGCCAGCCGTACATCGGCTCGCGCGCAAGGAGGCCGAGCACGCAGTACTCGACCACCCCCTTGCGCATCTGGGCGCCAACGTCAGCTGTCATGCATAACAAGGTAGCATGCCACGCACGCTAGCTCCGTACGTGCGTGGGGCCGAATCCCAGAGGCTCGCGCCGATGTGTTCACAACTCCTCAAGAACGAGTGCCTCCGGCCCCGGAACGGCCTCGATAGGCGCCGAGACCCTCAAGCCTGAGGAGTTATGAACATGCCACCGCGGCTCAAGCGCCCGGAACCACCACTCCCGGCAGCGACCACGCGGCGAAAGCGGGGCCGTCGGCGGCGAGGGCAACAGCCCCGTCAGATGCCACGGCAATCGTCGCATCACCAAACAGTGCCGCTGCCGCCGCAGCTCCGGCCACAGCATCGGCGGCGAGCGCAACGTCTGCTCCGCCACGCGTCGCCAACACCAGCACCGACTCCTCGGCGCTTTCCCGCACGAAGACGATCGTCTCATCGTCCACGTGCACCCACCTAAGGCCGCCTGTTCCCAGCACCGGATGCTCTCGCCGCAGCGCGATCAGCGAACGGTACGTCGACAGCACCTCCGCCGTTGCCGGCTCCGATTCACTCCCCCACGGCATTGGTGTGCGGCTCATCTCGCCATCGATTCCGGTAAGACCGAACTCGTCGCCCGCGAACACAACAGGCAGTCCTGGCAGCGCCATCGACAGTCCGAGCGCAAGTGGCACGGTGCCGGGCGCGGCGTTCGTCGCGAAGCGTGCAGTGTCGTGGGTGTCGAGCGGCTGCATGTTCCCGAGCCGCACGCGCCACGGAATGCTGCCAGTGAAGCGCACTACGGCGCCCACGAAGTCCGCTGCGGTATACCTCGGAATGCCGCCAATCGGCTGGCCGAAGAACCATGGCTCTGTGACCGTATCTCCCTGCGCAGTCAGATACGCCTCGCCGTTCGGCTCACTCAGCCACCCCCACAGCGGACGAGTAAACGATGGGTACGTCATCGCACCGTGCCACCCGTCGCCCTGCAGATCGCTCGCGGCGTCGTTCGTCGATTCCCCCAGCAGCACCGTGTCGGGGTTCACACGCAGCATTGTCTCGCGCAGCAGCTGGCGCACTTCGTCGTTCACGTCGACGTCGCCGAGGCGTCCGGTCATATTTGCCACATCGATGCGCCAACCATCAGCGTTGTAGGGCGGCTTCAGCCACTTCGCAACGATGGAATCCTCACCCGAGATGAACCGCTCGCGAAGCTCCTCAGACTCCCAGTTGAACTTCGGCAGGGTCGGCGTCCCGAGCCACGATTCGTACTCGGTGTTGTCGTCGTTCGTGAAGTAGTAGTAGTTCTCCTCGACCGCACCCGGATTTCCCAGTGCCGCCTGGAACCATTCGTGGCGGTCGCCGGAATGGTTGCTGGTGAGATCTCCGATGACCCGGATGCCGCGGGCATGAGCCTCTTCGACAAGCTGAATGTAGGCCGCTTCGCCGCCGAGAAGCGGGTCGATGCCGTCGAAACTTGCCGCGTCATAGCGGTGGTTCGACGCCGCGGGAAACACGGGAGTCAGATACAGCAGGTTGATCCCCAGTGTCACCATGTGGTCAAGCTTCGAGATGATGCCGGGAATGTCTCCACCGTAAAACTGCTGCGAGCGCCCGGGAAGAACAGGGTCGACCGGAGTCTCCCACGTGACCGGGATCGCCCAGTCGGGAGCCGGATGTTCATCAGCCTGCGCCGAGCGAGCGAACCGATCCGGGAACACCTGGTACATCACCGATTCGTTCATCCACGCTGGCGGAGCCGGGTGCGCGACGAGCGCGAAGTCTTCGGCGTCTAGCGTCTCGAGCCGGTGGATACCGGTCTGATTCACCCACTCCACAGCACCATCGGCGTGCTGCAGCATGAACCGATAACCGTGGCGCGCGTTGCGCACCGTAACCGGCGCATGCCACCACTCCCAACCGTCTGCGGCACCGATGCGGACAGCATCCGTCCATTCCGGCTCGTGGTCAGGATTCGAGCGCGTGCGCACCGCCGCAAGCGGGCCGTAATCGAACGGCACACGCAGACGCACGGTGACAACATCACCAAGCTCCGGCGCGAGGTCAGACACATACAGCGGTGAGCCGTCATGATGCGGAGTGAGGAGGGTCATGTCATGCCTTTCTGCGGATGCGGCAGCCGCCGCCTTACGACGTGGTTGCACGGCCGGATGCCATGACAGAGCCCTCTAATTGTGTCTTTACTTCACGCTACCGGCCGTGAGGCCGCCGACGATGTACTTCTGCAGCGCGAGGAAGAGCGCAACCGGCAACACCGCGGCGAGCACAGCGCCCGCGCCGAAGACGCTCCAGTTCTTGGAGAACTCATCCGAGACAAATTTGTACAGTCCGACGGCGAGTGTCTGCTGCTCTGGATCGATGAGGATGACGCTCGCGAGGATGAACTCACTGGAGGTGCCGATGAAGCTCAGCAACCCGACCACGGCGAGGATCGGCGCGACCAGGCGCAGAATAATCGTGAAGAAGATGCGAGCGTGACCGGCGCCATCGATCTTCGCGGCCTCGTCGATGGATGCCGGAACTGTATTGAAGAATCCGTACATCAGGTAGGTGTTGGCTCCGAGCGCTCCGCCGAGATAGATCATGATGAGGCCAATGCGCGAGTTGAGCCCGATGGCGGGGAAGATATCGCCGATTGAGACCATCAGCAAGAAGATCGCGACCATCGCCAGCATCTGCGGGAACATCTGCACCACCAGCAGCGCGGTGAGACTGAACCGGCGGCCGGTGAAGCGCATGCGCGAAAAGGAATATGCCGCCAGAGCGCCCAGCAGCACGGTGCCTGCGGCAGTGACCAGCCCGATGATCAGGGTATTCATGAACCATGCGCCATAGGGATGCCGCGGGCTCTGGAACAGCGTCGCATAGCTATCGAGGCTGAAGTTGCTGAACAGTGAATTCGCCGTCAGCAGGGTTCCGCCGGGGTTTAGTGATGCGCTGATGATGTACAGCAGGGGAAACAGTGCGAACGCGCCGACGATGATGCCAACGATGTGGCGCCATCCGGTTTCGCGGAAGTACTTCTTGAACGGACGCCGAGGTGCCTTCGCAGCGCCGGGGACGCCGGCATCCTGGGTGACGATCGTCGACGTGGAATCTGCACGCGTGGTGGTCATGTCAGTTCAGCTCCTCGAGCGCCTTGGTCCGTCGGAAGGCGATCACTGAGATCGTCGCGACGAGGATGAAAATAATGATGGAGAACGCACTGGCAAGGCCATAGTCGGCATTCGAACCGACGAAGGCGACCTTGTATACCAGGGTGATCAGAATGTCTGTCTCGCCGACGTTCACGCTCGCACTCGCGTCACGCGGCCCGCCGCCGGTGAGCATATAGATGAGGCTGAAGTTGTTGAAGTTGAACGCAAACGACGAAATCAGCAGCGGAGCCACCGAGACGAACAGCAACGGCAGCTTGATCGAGCGGAACACCTGCCAGGCGTTGGCGCCGTCAACGCGTGCGGCCTCTTGCACATCGTCCGGAATCGACTGGAGAGCACCTGTACAGATCAGGAACATGTAGGGGAAGCCGAGCCAGAGGTTGACTAACAGGATGCTGATCTTCGCCAGCAACGCGTCAGTAAGCCAGGGAATCTCCGCCCCGCCGAACAGCACGACGTTAAGGAAGCCGAACTCCTGGTTCATCATCCCTGCCCAGACCAAAGCCGACAGGAACCCGGGGAATGCGTACGGGAGGATCATCAGCACCCGGTAATACTTCTTCGATTTCATCTTCGAGTCATTGAACACGACTGCCAGAAACAGCCCGAGTGCGAAGCAGGTAAAGACCGAGAGGAAGGCGAAGACGAAGGTCCACAGGAGGACGGAGAGGAACGGTCCGCGAATGGACTGCTCACTGAAGGCGCGGACGAAGTTGTCGACGCCGACATTGATCTGCCACCCTGGCTTGAGTTCGGTGCCGTCATCGGCGGTGAATGCGCCAGTACCGATGTCGGAGTAGACGATGCCGCTGCGAGTATCGGTCATCGTGTCAGCGGTCTCGTCGAAGACGAGCTTGGAGACGTAGACGTAGGCCATCGAACCGTCCGGCGTACGCAGTGTTCCGTCATTTGGGTCGTCGCTGAGCGGCACAACCAGATCGGCGATGACGCCCTGGTTCTGCACGATCTGAGCGAACCCAAGGGTGTTGTAGCCGGGGAGTGCGACGGCCTTATCGCCGTCCATCTCTGCGTCGTTCACGCGCTCAAGCGGTCGCTCTTCGCCGCCGATGGAGACGTCCCCGTCGGGCGCGGTGACCAAGAACGAGAACTGGCCGAGCTGCTCAACGACGGTCAAACCATAGGCGGGCGAGTCGGGGACTCGCTCCTGCGCTGACAGCATCAGCGAGTTGACGGCGCTGTCCTTGTCGCTGTTGTGGCCGGTGCCGTAGTTCGTGAAGGCGATGTAGCCGGTGTAGACGGCGGCGAAGATCTGGAAGACGAAGAGAAAGATGAGGCCGGGCACCAGGTATTTCGCCGGCAGGTTTCCTCGGCTGAAGTAGATCCAGTTCGCAAAGGCCGTGACGGCGAAGACGATAATCGCCGGAATCCACTGGCCGCTCTGGATGAGCACAAAGATCGCGTACAGCGCCAGGGCGTCGATGAGCCCCAGCATGACGACCTTGAAGAGCATCAGCTTCCAGCCGACGCTGGCAGATTCTGCAATGCGCGCGGCGCGACGGGAATTGCGACTGGGCGACGCCGTGTCGACGGAGTCGCTCGTTTCAGTGGTCGGCGTGGTCATTTGCATCCCTGGTTTGTATGGTCGCGGTCGAGCGTGGCGGGGTGGCGTCCGGTTCAGACACCACCCCGCAGCTGTGCTCGATCAGCCGATGGCGTCCTGAATGTCAGTGGCCATCTTGGTCCAGAGCGCTGCCGGGTCGCCGGAGCCGTTGATGATTGCGGCCTCGGTCACACCCCAGAACTCCCACACAGCGCCCATCTCAGGGATGCTCGGCATCGGAACGGCGTTCGCGCCGACCTGGCCGAAGCCCGCGGTGATCGGGTCGGCATCGACAGCTGCTTCGAACGCTGCCGTCAGCGCCGGGGTACGTCCACCTACCTCGTACAGCGCGGTCTGCACCTCTTCACTGCCGATGTAGTTCACCATGAACTCATTCGCGGCCAGGCGGTTCTTGCTTTCCGAGCTGAGGAAGAAGCCCTGCACACCGGCGAAGGGCTGTGCGTCGCTGCCACCCGCGGACGGGATCGGGTCGACAGCGATGTTGAGGCCTGCGTCGACGGCGGCGGGAGCATTCCACGGGCCGGTCAGGAAGAACGGCGACTTGCCCGAGACGAAGTTCTCCTTGGCGAGGTCACCAGTGATGTTGGTGTTGAGGATGCCGGCGGCACCCTGCTCTCCCAACCAGGAGGCAAACGCCGTGCCGCCGTCGTTGCCGATCTGCAGGTCAGCGGGATCGTATGCGCCGTCTGCGTCGGTGCCGAAGACCGGAGCATCGAAGGAGGTCTGGAACGGGTACAGGTGGTAAGGATCAGCGGCCTCGGGGTCAAGGCCCACGAGGAATGCGTAGTCGACTCCGGCAGCCTTGCCCTTGGCGATCATGTCGTCGTAGTCGGTGGGCGCTTCGGCAACAAGGTCAGTGTTGCGCAGTAGTGCGATGTTCTCGATCGCGTAGGGAACACCGTAGGTCTGGCCCTCGTAGCTGATTGCGTCGATGGAAACCTGCTCGAACTCGCTCGCGCGATCGCCGAGCTCTACCGGTGCGACGACACCGTTGGTGACGAGGGTGCCAAGCCAGTCGTGCGCGCCAACGACGACGTCGGGGCCTTCACCGGTCGGAACCTGCTGAATGAACTGGTCCCGGATCTCGCCGAATTCCTTCTGGACCATCTTCACCTCGACGCCGGTGTCTGCGGTGAATGCATCTGCAGCGTCCTGCAGAACTTCTGCGCGGTCTGCGTCTACCCAGACGGTGATTTCGCCGGTGTACTCGGCGTCGCCCGATTTGTCGTCACCTGATCCGCTGCCGCCGCTTGCGCAGCCCGCGAGTGCCAGGGAAGAAATTGCGGCCATCGCGCCCAACGCGATAATGCCCCGCTTGTTCACCTTCATTGGTGTGTGCCTCTCTCGATGCTGTGGAGCTTGCAATCCTGCAAGCGCTTACAGTATGCCTCGAAGAGACGCTTTCGCACAATGCATAGCGTGGCTGATATCAACCTGTAACACAGCATCCACCTGCATTCCGTCGCGTGGAAGCGCTTTCAGAAATGTGTTCCACAGTGAGGCTGGCTAGACTGACCCCATGGCAGATTCATCGTTCGACGTTGTGAGCAAGGTCGACCACCAGGAGGCGGAAAACGCCGTCAACCAGGCCCGTAAAGAGATCGAGCAGCGCTACGACTTCAAGGGCACCGGCTCGTCTGTGGAATGGAGCGGCGAGTCCATCCTGATCAAGGCCGGCACCGAAGAGCGGGCAAAGGCCGTGCTCGACGTGCTGCAGACCAAACTGATCAAGCGCGGCATCTCATTGAAGAGTCTTGAGTCGGGTGAACCTTTCGCCAGCGGCAAGGAATACCGCATCGTGTCCACCCTCAAAGACGGCATCTCCTCAGAGAACGCGAAGAAGATCAGCAAGATCATCCGCGATGAAGGCCCCAAGTCGGTCAAGAGCCAGATTCAGGGCGACGAACTGCGCGTGCAGTCCAAGAGCCGCGACGACCTTCAGTCGATCATCGCGCTACTCAAGGGCAGCGACCTCGATCTCGACCTGCAGTTCATCAACTACCGGTAGAACTCGCCGCCCACCCAGTGACCCAGCGATCTAGCCGGGCATAGGCCTCATCGCGCGCTTCCTTGCGTGACAAGAACACATCGTGAAGGGCGCCGTCGATGCGCTCCACTGTCACCGATGACCCCAGCTTCAATGCCGCGCGGGCAATGTAGTCGATCACGAGCACGGTGTCCGCAGAGGTCAACTCGTCCGACCAGCGCGTAGGAAGCGCGGAACGGGCCGAAAGCAGTACGCAGACCGGCACAGTGAGCCGCAACCCCTCGGAGACCGCGCGGTGGCCCGCCATGACCGCATGCAACCACCCTGCGTGCACCGGCATCGAATGCGTCGGGCGCCACTCGAGATTGACATCCATCGGGTCATCAGGATCGGCGACAGCCGCCTGTGCACGCGCGTAGAAGCCAAGATCGATCTGCGGAGCCGCGTCCAGTGGGCGCAACCGCGCCTGCAACTCGACCACGGGCGCGATCGCTGCACGCAGCGGTGCCAGTTGCAGCTCCAGCCAGGGCGAGTTCAGGATGAGCGCATCGGCAACGTCCGGATGCCGCGACGCCCACAAACTCAGCACCAGCCCACCTGTCGAATGCCCCATCAGCACCAGCCGGCGTCCATCGCTCGAGCTCGCGGACTCCGCCCCCATCACGTCCAGCGCAGCCCCGATATCCTCGTCATAGGTCGCCAGGTCAGCGATGTAGCCAGGCGTCTGCCCCTCGCGCAGACTGCGTCCGTACTTGCGGAGGTCCAGCGCGTAAAAGCGCGCGCCGCGAGCTGTCCAGAACCGTGCAAGCCGCTTCTGGAAGAAGTAGTCCGACCACCCGTGCACGTACAGCACATCAACGCCGTCGAGTAACGGCGCAGCGTCATTGATCGAAGCACCGCGCAGACGGCGTAGCATCCGCTCCCATCGGGTGGGCACCGCTCGCACTGTCGGAAGCGCGCGGACCAGCGTCGCGACGACCTCACCCTCAGCATCCGTTCCGAGCGGCAGCCTAAGCTGCTCGAACTCGTCACCGAGGACGTCACGAACCCACTCAGCCATGCTTTCAGGCTACTGGGTCACTCCCCGCGAGAGACCCGCAACATCTCATCGCGCGGCACAACCTTGACACGCGCACGGCCGTGCGGAGCGCCAAGGGCGACCTCATGCTCATCAAGGCGGTGCCAACCGTCAAGGTCGGTCCACTTCACTCCGCGTGATTCCAGCAGAGCAGGGATCGCCTCTTCTGACGGATCTTCCGGATGCCACCACGAGCCCTGGTCGTTGACCAAATGCTGCACGGTCTCCATAGCGTCGGACTTGGTGTGACCGATGAGGCCCACCGGGCCCCGCTTGATCCAGCCGGTGGCATAGATGCCTGACACGCGCTGGTTGGAATCCTTCGCCAGCACCTGCCCCTCGTGGTTGGGAATCACGCCGTGACGCTTATCGAAGGGGACATCCTTCAGCGGTGACCCAAAGTAGCCGACCGCGCGGTACAACTGACCGATCGCAACTTCGCGCATCTCTCCGGTGCCCTTAACACCGCCTGAGCCATCGGACTGGGTGCGCTCGTAGACGATCGCCGCGACCTTGCCGTCAGCATCCTTTTTGACCTCGACCGGCCGTGACCAGAAGTGCATATGAAGGCGACGGGATGCTTCGCCACCGGCGTTGTTCACGCTGGGGCGGGTGCGCCACTGCTGCAGAATACGGTCGATGACCTTGACCTGCTTGTTGCTTGCGACGGCCGCAAGCGACGCCTCGTCATAGTCGAAATCCTCGTCATAGACGACCATGTCGACGTCGCGCAGCTCACCGAGTTCACGCAGCTCGAGAGGCGTGAACTTCACCTGCGCTGGCCCGCGGCGACCGAAGACGTGCACGTCGGTGACCTTCGAAGCCTCAAGCCCGGCGTGGATGTTGTCGGAAATCTCGGTGGGCAGCAGATCTTCTGCGTGCTTGACGAGCATGCGGGCGACGTCGAGCGCCACGTTGCCGTTGCCGAGCACAGCGACGGACTCTGCGTCCAGCGGCCACTCGCGCGGCACATCGGGGTGGCCGTCGAACCAGCTGACGAAGTCGGCTGCGCCGAACGAGCCCTCGGCATCGATTCCTGGAATGTCGAGGTGAGTGTCACGCACGGCGCCGGTGGCGAAGATCACGGCGTTGTAGTGCTGCTTGAGGTCATCGAGCGTGATGTCCTCGCCGAAGTGGACGTTGCCGAAGATGCGAATGTCGCCCCGATCGAGCACGTCACGCAGGGCATTGATGACACCCTTGATGCGGGGGTGGTCCGGGGCCACTCCGTAACGCACGAGTCCATAGGGCGCGGGAAGCTTCTCGAAAAGGTCGATGGAGACGTCGAAGGGACGCTCTGTCTTCAACAGAATGTCAGCCGCGTAGATGCCTGCGGGGCCTGCCCCGACGATGGCCAGCCTGAGCTTGGTCATGATGTCCTTTCGGATGCTGCAACGATCGACGATCGATCAACTGCTGCGGTCTGCAAGAGATTCCGCGAAGCGGGTGAGCGCTTCGCGCACCGTGCCCTTAGGCAACGGTGCAAGTGCGTCGATGGCGTCGCGCGTCCACGTGCGCGCGAGCTCCATTGTCTTCTGGGTAACGGCGTGATCGCGGAGCTCTGCCAGCGGCTTATCAAGAATCACGGGATCCTCGCCATCGGCGATGCGCGTCACACCATCATCAATTCGCGCCGCGAGCGCTGCAGCCGCAGCATCCGTTTCGGCCTTCAGCAACAGGTAGGGCATGGTCGGCACGCCAGCACGAAGATCGGTGCCAGGAACCTTGCCGGTTTCCTCCGGCTTGGCGGACAGATCGATCACGTCATCCAGCAGCTGGAATGCCACGCCAACTTTCTCGCCGTATACACGCAACGGCTCTTCGTATTCAGCCGGCGCGTTCGAGAAAATCGCACCGCCCTGCGTGGCAGCGGCGATCAGCGAGCCGGTCTTATCGGCAAGCACCTGGATGTAGAACTCGATCGGGTCATCACCGGGCTGGGCACCGACGGTCTCGTGGAGCTGGCCCATGACGAGGCGTTCGAAGGTGTCAGCCTGCAGGCGGATCGCTCGGTCACCGTAACGCGACATCAGCTGGCTCGCACGCGAGAACAGGATGTCTCCGGTGAGAATGGCGACGTTGTTGCCCCACACAGCGTGCGCCGCAGGAACGCCACGGCGCCGGTCAGCGCTGTCCATGACGTCATCGTGATAGAGCGAGCCGAGGTGCGTCATCTCGAGCGCCTTGGCGATGTCAATCACCGCGGGGATGTTGCCGTCACCGAGTTGCGCGGTCAGCAGCGTCAGCACTGGGCGGATGCGCTTGCCTCCCGCTTCGTAGAGGTAGCGGCTGGCGGCATCCGCAATCGAATCGGCGACCCGCAGATCTTCTGCAAGGCCGCTCTCCACGAGGTCAAGGCCGGCCTCAATCTCATCCGCCACCCGGCGTGCGGCGCGGCCGATGAAAACGCGGTCGCTGAAGCCGAGACGGCTCGCGAGTCGCGAACCCGGGGCGGCAGGGCTCGAAGTCACGGTTTCTACCCTACCCGCGCCTCACGCCTACTTTGTCGCGGGCTTGGAGGCGCGTCGTGTCGCCGGCTTCGTAGCGCGGTGCAGCGCGACGATTCCCATGGCGAGGTTGCGGTATTCGACATCGACCCACCCGGCATCACGGATCCACCGCGAAAAGGTGCGCTGATCGGGCCAGTCTTTGATCGACTCATTCAAGTAGTCGTACGCATCACCGTTTGTCCCGGCAACGCGCGCGACGCGGGGCAGGATCTGCGCATTGTAAAAACGGTAGAGTCCGCGGAAAGCTTTGCCTGGCGGCGTCGAGAATTCGTTGATGACGAGTCGCCCACCGGGCTTGGTGACGCGATAGAGCTCAGCGAGTGCCTTCTTCGGCTGTTGCACATTGCGCAGGCCATAAGACATCGTGACCGCGTCGAACTCGTTATCGGCGAACGGCAGATTCATCGCGTCAGCCTCGACGAAACTCAGATTCTTGAGGTGGCCGTGGCGGCGCTTGCCCTCGGCGAGCATTCCCGGTGAAAAGTCAGCGGCGACGACGTCAGCCCCGCTGCCGGCGAGGGATGCTGAGGACGATGCCGTACCCGCCGCAAGATCGAGGATCCGCTCGCCACGCTTCGGCGCCACCGCACGGGTGGTCGCGGCCCGCCACAGCGCATCGTTACCGAAGGTCACGACGGTGTTCGTGCGGTCATAGCCAGCGGCAACCTGATCGAACATGCCGCTGACGCGCGCGGGGTCTTTGCCAAGGTCGGCGCGATTGTTCGGGATCATTGTTCCAGTGTAAGTCGCGGGGCCTGAGCGCTGGATTTCAAAGTGGTGCGTGCCGAATCCCAGACGCCGACGGTGTGTTGCCTGCTGCAGGCATCGGGACACGCCGCTGCCTGATCAGTGCGTCTGGGATTCGGGACGGCGGTCAAGGTCCAGCGCTGCCATCATGTCGAGCCAGAAGTCCGGGACAGCGTCATCGAACGGTGGGGATTGGGCGCGAACGCGAGTCTCGAGGTCGAGTGCCAGCGCTTCAAGGTGCGTCATCACGTCTGCCGGATAGCCGTAGCGGATGCTGTGCTCAGCCCACTCGTCACGGTCATCGACCCATGTGCCGCGTTCGCTCTCGATACGGATGACATCGAGGTCCATGTCGATGCCGGTGACCAATAGTGGATCGTCCTCGCTCCAGCGGATGTCCCACCCGAGGTCGATGTAGACGCGCATCTTGCTCGGGTGATCCCGGTTGACGCGAAGCGCATAGTCGCCCGCGTGAGGAAGGAGCGTGACCTTGCGCCGCTGACCGATGTGATTGATCGCCGGAATCAGCGTCACATTGCTTGGCGTCGATGCGTCGAAGCGCACCCCCGGGCGTTCGCTGCGCCATCCGACCGGCTGGCCGATCCAGTCGCCCCACTCATCCGCCCCGAGGTAGACGCACTCATGCTTCCAGTGCGGCGAGCCGTCCCATTTTCGCCATTGGAAGGTCATCGGGGTTCCTGGTGCGGGGCGCGAATTCACGTGGTCAGCCTAGTCGTGGCATCCGGCTCAGAGCGTGGGCCGATCGAACTATCCTTGAATCGTGAGCATCAGCCTGATCGTAGAGACCCGTGAGATCGATCCGGTCGAAGATCTTCTGACCTACGCGCATCCGTCCGCTCCCCTAGCCTGGCTTCGTCGCGGCGACGGGATCGTCGCCGTCGGCGACGGCGACGGGATCGTCGCCGTCGGCGACGGGATGCCGGTTTCCATCCGTGTTCCGGCTGGACGCGGCTCCATGCGCAGCGTGCTCATCGCCGATGCGTGGCGCGAGATCGCCGCAGCATCCGATATCGACGACCCGGTGGGGATTCCCGGCACGGGGCTGGTCGGGTTCGGCGCGCTCACCTTCGATGAAGACTCCGCCGAAGACAGCGTGCTGATCGTGCCATCGATCATTCTCGGAAAACATCGTGGCCGCGGATTCATCACGCGCATTGCTCCGCTCGGACAGGACCTTCCGCAAGATCTTCCGGATGCGACGCTCGAACCCCGCGCCTACGGCACCCACTGGGCAGGAACTCTGGGCCCTGGCGCGCAGACGCCGGCGGGATACCAGGACTCCGTCCGCACCGCGCTCAGCCGCATCGGCGCAGGCGAAATGAGCAAGGTCGTGCTCGCCCGCGATCTCGCCGGTTCGATTCCGGTGGGCTCTGACCTCCGCCGCCTCGTGCGCGCGCTGTCGACCGGATACCCCGACACCTGGACATTCTCCGTTGACGGCTTGATCGGCGCCAGCCCGGAGACATTGGTCACTGTGCAGGGCGGCAACGTGACGGCCCGAGTGCTCGCGGGCACGATCGGACGAGGAGCGGATGCTGACGAAGACGGAGAAGCGTCGGCCCACCTCGCATCCAGCACCAAAGACCTCGACGAGCACCAGTACGCGGTACAGAGCCTACTGACGTCGCTGCGGCCGCATGTGCGAGCCATGGCTTCGAGCGAACAGCCATTCCTGCTGAAGTTGCCGAATCTGTTCCACCTCGCCACAGATGTCGAAGGCGAACTGTCCGACGGCGGATCAGCACTGGATCTGGTCGGCGCCCTGCACCCGACCGCCGCGGTGGCGGGGACCCCGACCGACGCTGCTATCGCCGCCATCAAAGAAATCGAGCCCTTCGACCGCGGCCGCTACGCCGGACCGGTCGGATGGATCGACGCCAACGGCAACGGCGAATGGGCAATCGCCCTGCGCTGTGCCCAGTTCGAGGTGGGTGCGGCGCGCGGATCAGCAGACGCTGACACGATCGGCGTCACCGCCTACGCAGGTGCAGGCATCGTTGCCGCGAGTGACCCCGAGACTGAGTTGCTGGAAACCCGGGTGAAATTCCGCCCGCTGGTGGATGCTCTGGCGTAAGACTTCGGCTCGCCTCCGCTCGCTCAGCCCGTTTTCTCGCCAGTCAGCTCCGCATAACTCCGGAGATTCGTACCTCCGGACGTCGTTCGCCGCCGAAAACATGCTGAACGGCGAAAAATCTCCGGAGTTATGCGGGCGGTGGACGAGACAATCAGCTCGCCGCGAGGCGCTTCTGCTCTGCCTTGACATCAAAATCAGCCGCAGGCCACTGCGGATCGATGTCTTCCAGCGCCGTGAGAAGCAGCTCTTGCACGGCCAAGCGGGCGTACCACTTGCGATTCGCCGGCACGACATGCCACGGCGCAACTGCAGTAGAGGTGCGCTCGAAAACTGTCTGATACGCCGCCATGTAGTCGTCCCACAGCAGCCGATCATCGACGTCAGCGGGGTTGTACTTCCAGTATTTGTCGGGCCGCTCCAGGCGCTCCGTCAGACGCGCTTTCTGCTCGTCCGGCGAAATATGCAGCATCACCTTGATGATTCGAGTGCCGGATGCCGCGACCTGAGCCTCGAACTCGTTGATCGCGTCGTAACGGCGCTCAATCTCTTCGTCCGAGGCGAGCGCGCGCACCTTGCCGACCAGCACATCCTCGTAGTGGGAGCGGTCAAACACCCCGATGAAACCAGGTTCGGGAAGTCGCTTCTCGATCCGCCAGAGGAAGTCATGTTCGCGCTCTTGCTTCGTCGGCGCTTTGAAGGCGACGAGCGTGACGCCCTGCGGATCGACTCCGCCGACAACATGGCGCACGATGCCACCCTTACCTGCGGTATCCATCGCCTGCAGCACGAGCAGTACCGAGTCAGTCGCTGTCCCCGCGCGGCTCGCCGCGTAGAGCCGCTCCTGCAGCTCGCTGAGTGCGTCGATGCCGACCGTGAGATCTTCTTCGCCGCGGGCTTTATCCCCGTCGTAACCGGGATGCCGCTCCGCATCGACATCGGCAAGGCGGAACCCCGCCCCCACTCGCAGAATTTCGGATGCCTCGTCAGTCCAGCCTCGCGCGCTCATCTCCCCATCCTGTCGATAGAGCCGACGTTTGGCGAGACTCAGAATTCTCCGAGCGCTACTTCGGGCGCGACGGACAGCTCAAGCGCATCCAAGATGACGAGCAGTTGTCGCTCTTCATATCTGAAGTGACTCTCCATGATCGCCGCGAGCCCCTCCAGGTGGCGGGCCAATTCATCCGGCGGTGATTGTGCGTCAACGGCAGATTGCAGCCCGCCGATCAGGTGCGCCATCATCGAGTGATCTTGCTCCAGCTTTCGAAGCACCGGGGCAAGCGTGGGATGGGCGGCTTCGATGGCGGGGAAGAGTGTGTAGTCCTCGCTCCGGTGGTGCCCGTCCAGCGCCGCACAAAAACCGTGGCAGTACAGCAGCAGATCCCTCGTCGCGCTGGTCCCTGACTCGCCAGCGTCTACGGCTTCTCTGGTCACGCGAAGCGCATCCCTCAGCCGGGTGTGCACGCGGCGAAGCTCAGCGCTCCACGCCACGAATCTCGTCGTCTCGCGCTCAGTCACGCGCGGACGAAGGGTGTGATCTGAACATCGTCAGTCTCCCTTGGTTCGGCGCCTCCATGCCTGACACGGTCTGTCACCGGCACGCGACGCTCCTGTGAGAATATGCGAACTCCTGACTCAGACGCAACCCGCGCGAGGCTGCCGGGCCGCGCCGACACGGCTTCGGACAGTGCCGGCGGCCTTGCGGTTTCGAGAGTCAGCGCTCGAGCGGAACCTCGATAAGTTGCCTGCCGCCGGTCGGCGTTGTCAGCGCCTGATCGAGCGCGGCGCGCGTGGTGATGCACTGATACTCCCAGCCGTAGGCGAGGGCGATCTGTTCGAGCTGGACGGTGTGGGGCGTGTAAAACGCACGGTCAAGGTCATCGCGCGGCGCAGATGAGGCAACTTCGAGCGAGTCGAAGATTGTGCCGCCGCCATCGTTGCCGACGATGACCTGCAGCCGGGGCTGTCCCTCATCGGGCGGCATGAGCAGCGCGCCCACGTCATGAAGGAATGCGAGATCGCCCAGCAACACGCGGGTGACGCCGGCCGCGCCATCGGCCTGGCTGGCCAGCGCAATTCCGGTCGCGGTCGAGATCGTGCCGTCGATGCCGGCCAGTCCACGGTTTGAGTGCACAGGCACTTTCTTACCGCCCAGCACCGCGTCGGCGACGCGCACCAGTCGGGAGGAGCCGAACATCAGCCGGTCGTGGGGCCACGTCGCGCGCCATACCGCGTCAACGAGGAGTTCCCGATCGAGCGGACGCCGCACGGCCTCTAACTCGACACGCACCGCATCGCGACGCGCGGCGAAGTCGGTCGAGAGCAGGCCCTCCTGATCGGGTGCGTTCTCGCTGAGGTCAATGACGGATGCTGCGGATGCTTCAAGCCACGCCCCCAGCCAGGAACGATCGGCGGCGCCATCGGTGACCGTGACGGATGCCACGGCGTGTGTGCGTCCGTTCAGATTCAGTTCCTCGCCGCCGGAGCGCACCGCGATCACCTCGACGTCGGCGCGACGCAGCAGTGCGGCAACCTCACGACTGAGTGTGGGGTGGCCGAGAACGACCGCGCGCTCGATCCGGCC
>DQHP01000131.1 GCA_003524435.1 Microbacterium sp. | reverse complement strand
GTCGAGGGCAACGTCGGCCGACGTCGCAAGTGCCCGCCGCACGCTCCAGCAGGCCGAGCGCAATGCGAAAGCTGCCGACGCAGAGGTGCGCGCTCGCCGCGTGCAACTGAGGGTGGCTCGCGCCGAGATCCCTACATCCTCTAAACGCGAGCGTTTCCCCGTGGCTCGATTGAACCGCGCGCATGACGCGGTCACCGCGCGCTGGATGGACTACGAAACTGATCCAGCAAAGCTCATCGCGTATCCAACGATGAGCGATGGCAAGGATCCGGCCACAGCGGCGTTCCTTAGCGCCTCGCGCCTGGCACAAGAGTCGCGGCCGGCAGCCGACGCGCGCGTCACAACGGAAGAGTTCGCTGCCTACCGGGATGCGGTAGCTCAGCTTGAGCGTACGTTCGACGTCGCTGAATACGCTGCGAGGGCTCGCGCTGAGGGAAGAGACCCGAACGCGGCGCCCGCCTGGCAAGACACCGCGCAGCAGGTATTCACCCGATCAGCTGACGCTCTGGACAAGGCCGCAGGTGCCGCAGCATCCGCCTTCGCATCGTGGAACGCACGCCGCCAGCCCGGAAAAGACCAGCCCACGAAAGACGAGCCTGGGAAAGACCAGCCAGCGAAGGACGAGCCAGCGAAGGACAGGCCTGCGCAAGGCGGGGCCGCACAGCCCGACACCGAGCCGGCCCAGAAACCCACCAAAGTGTGGCGGGTGCCACGTCGCGACAACTTGTGACCTTCGCGACGTCTGAGTAAGACCAAAAATATAGTCGGAGGAAGGCGACGAGGCCTCGGTGGGGGAGGGGATCCGAGACCTCGCCGCCGGTATCAGCCAGCGAAGGTGATTGTTGCGATGACCTCGGCGTATTCCGTTTCACCCACAGGGGTGAATCCCACACGGTGGAAGAATGCCTCGGGGCCGCCCTCGCCAGCTTCGTAGATGACATCTACGCGATCCATGTTGCGCTTGCGCGCTTCTTCGAGCAGTTTGTCGACGGCAAAGCGTCCGACGCCGCGGCGCTGGTCATCGGCATCGACGTTGATGCGCCACAACACTGAGCGGAAGTGCTCTTCCGGCGCCTCAGGATCGAAGCTCGCGCTGACAAAGCCCACGACCTCATCACCGTCGAGAACTACACGTTGCCAAGACGTTTGAGGGTTGATCACTGTTGCCGCGATGCCGTAGGACACCGGTGCAAGGTACTGTTCCTGACCTGGCTTGAGGGACAGGTTGTTGACGGCGACAATCGTCGCAGCGGAGAGTTCGACCATTCGCAGTTCCGACATATGCCCAGGGTAACCTCTCTGGGAGGGTCCTGCGCGGAAACCTGTGGGAAACGTCATCCAGGCCACTCAGGTATCTTGGTATCGAGACAAATTTGACTCGTGAACGGAGAAACTCCCGGTGACCGACGACGCCATCATCTACACCTATACGGACGAGGCACCCGCTCTCGCCACCGCATCGCTCCTCCCCATCGTTCAGGCTTACACAGGTAAGGCCGGAATCGACATCGAGACCCGCGATATCTCATTGGCTGCACGCATCCTCGCTGCCTTCCCTCAGCGGCTCAGCGCAGACCAAGAGGTTTCCGATGCGCTGGCAGAACTGGGTGGCCTTGCCACGCTTCCTGAGGCCAACATCATCAAGCTGCCGAACATCTCGGCATCCATCCCCCAGCTCAAAGCAGCAATCGCTGAGCTGCAGAGCCAGGGATATGACATCCCCAGCTTCCCTGACGAGCCGTCTTCACTTGATGAGAAAGACGTCCGCGCTCGTTACGACCGCATCAAGGGGTCGGCAGTGAACCCGGTGCTGCGCGAGGGCAACAGCGACCGTCGTGCACCTCTGGCAGTGAAGAACTATGCCAAGAAGCACCCGCACACCAACAAGCCGTTTGCGGAGGGCTCGAAGACTCGTGTCGCCACGATGAGTGACAACGACTTCAAGCACAACGAGAAGAGCTGGATCGCCGCCCATGACGACGTCCTGACGATTCGTCACACGGCAGAGGACGGCACCGTCACGGTTCTCAAAGAGAATCTGAAGGTGCTTCCGCGCGAGATTATCGATGCGACGTTCCTGTCGGCATCCGCTCTCGAAGCCTTCCTTGCTGAGACATTCGAAACGGCGAAGGCCGATGACGTGCTGTACTCGGTGCACCTGAAGGCCACGATGATGAAGGTCTCTGACCCGATCATCTTCGGTCATGTCGTAAAGACCTTCTTTGCCGATGTGTTCGCACGTTTCGGCGACCAGCTCGCCGCGGCCGGCCTCAGCGCTAACGACGGTCTCGGATCGATCCTCACGGGGCTTTCGAACATCGACGGCGGTCAGGAGATCGCGGATGCGTTCGCCGCGAAGATCGCGGACGGTCCTCGTCTGTCCTACACGAACTCCGACAAGGGCATCACGAACCTGCACGTCCCCTCTGACGTCATCGTGGATGCCTCGATGCCAGCGCTCGTCCGCAACGGCGGCAAGCTGTGGGGGGTCGATGGCGGCGAAGATGAGACCCTCGCGGTCATCCCGGACTCGTCGTATTCGGGTGTCTACCAGGCCGTGATCGATGATGTCATCGCGAACGGTCCGCTGAATCCGGCCACGATCGGCACAGTGCCGAACGTCGGGCTCATGGCGCAGGCCGCGGAAGAGTACGGCAGCCACGACAAGACCTTCGAGATCGCCTCGGCGGGTCGCGTTGAGGTCGTCGACGGCGACGGAACCGTCGTCATCGAACACCAGGTTGATGCCGGTGACATCTGGCGCGCCACGCAGACCAAGCACATTCCGATCATGGATTGGGTGCGTCTGGCTGTATCGCGTGCGCAGGCGACCGGAGACCCGGCCGTGTTCTGGCTCGATCTGAACCGTGCGCATGACGCACAGCTCATCGCCAAGGTGCACCAGGCTCTCGCGACGCTCGACACAACGGGGGCACAGATTTCGATCCTCGCGCCTGAAGAGGCGACTCGCTACACGCTCGCGCGCATGCGCCACGGACTCGACACCATTTCGGTGACCGGCAACGTGCTGCGCGACTACCTCACCGACCTGTTCCCGATCCTCGAGGTCGGTACGTCGGCGAAGATGCTCTCGATCGTGCCGCTACTTGCTGGTGGAGGGCTGTTCGAGACGGGTGCTGGCGGATCAGCGCCGAAGCACGTGCAGCAGTTGGTGGAAGAGAACTACCTGCGGTGGGACTCGCTGGGCGAGTTCTTCGCGCTGGCAGCCTCGCTGGAGCACTTTGCAGATCGCAACTCCAACGAAAAGGCTCGCGTTCTCGCCGAGACTCTGGATGCTGCAACCGGCACGTTCCTCGAAGAAGACCGCTCGCCCGGCCGCAAGCTGGGAACGATCGACAACCGTGGTAGCCACTTCTACTTGAGTCTGTACTGGGCTCAGGAACTGGCAGCACAGCAGAAGGATGCCGAACTCGCTGCGGTCTTCGCTCCGATCGCCGCCGACCTGGCGGGCAAAGAGCAGCAGATCGTCGCAGAGCTCAACGGCGCCCAGGGCGCTGCTGCGGACATCGGCGGCTACTACCGTACCGATGCCGCGAAGGTTGCAAAGGTCATGCGGCCGTCGGCGACTCTGAACGGGATCATCGACGCGATCGCGTAACGCACAAAGCGAAGGAGGGGGCGGATGCTACGGCATCCGCCCCCTCCTTCGCTTTAGAGGCTGTGTCAGCGGCAGGTCACCAGTGGACGGAGACCGCCGAGCCAACCGGTGCCCAGTCGTAGATGTACTTAGCTGCGCTGACGGGCATGTTGACGCAACCGTGGCTCATCTGCTGGCCAAAGTTGTTGTGCCAGTACGCGCCGTGGAAAGCAATGTTTGGTGCGAACCAGGTGCTCCACGGCACGTCTTCGGTGCAGTACGCCGCACCTTCGAAGCAACCCATGTCTTGCATCGCGGTATGCGCGAAGACGGAGAAGTTGCCCGTGGGGGTGGGGCTACCGGGAAGACCAGAGGAGATCGCCCAGGAGTTGACGACCTGATCGTTCTCGTAGGCGGTGGCCCGTTGAGTGCTGAGGTTCAGATCAACGCGGCGTACGACCGTCGCCGTTTCGAACTTCGTCTCTGTGGCATCCAGCTTGAACACGGCGTTACCGGATTCCAGCTGCTCAGCGAATTGGCTCGCGGCATTGCTGACGTCGCCCAGTTCGCGGCCGTTGACACCGGGGGTCAGTTCGCGCAGCACGTCGCCGCTGGAATTGACGACAGAGCGTGCATTCACTGCTTCGCGGTTGACGAGCGATGGGAGAGTGTCGACGACAGCCTGAATCGCAGTTTCGTCGGCACTGATGTGCAGTTCTCCGCCTTCGTCGACGACCGTAAGCCAGGTTGCGGCAACGGCGGGAGTTACCGGAACGGTGCGCTCTTCGCCGACGTAGAAGCCGATTGAGGCGAGCATCGTGTTCATTGTTTCGGCGGTGCCTGCCGCTGTTTCGTCTGAGACGGCTGCCGGCATTTCAGTGGGGGCACCGGAGAAGCTCAGGGTGCTGTCACCGTCGTCGACTGCCGTGGTGATGGCTGCGGTGAGGTCGTCAAGATTGACGCCGGTGCCGCTTTCTGCAGGTGTCGTGGCGTAAGTGTTAGCGGCCTGGTCAAACACGACGCCGGCATCGACTGCATCTTGAAAGCTCTCGGGCATGAGTGCGCGAAGAGTGCTGTTCGAGGCCTCGGGGTCGAGGGTGATTTCGCCAGCGATGGGCTCAGGCATCCACTGGCCCAGGTTCCACATCGGGTGAGAAGCAAAGGCAGCGTCAGCCAGAGCGCCCGCATCGACGGAGGCACCAAGATCAGCACCGGTCACGACGGGGTCGCCGCTGACATCGGTGAGGTTTACCTCGAAGTTGGCGAGACGCGAATTGACGACTTCAGCGGCAGCACCGGGAGTGAGGCCGCCCACAGGAATACCCGCAATTGTCGTGCCAGGGGCAATGAGGACTGTGGATGCCGCGGCGCCCGCGAGCACGAGAGCACCGACACCGACGCCGACCCACAGGCCGACGCGACGCTTCTTTGGTGCGGATTCGCGCGGCGCCCACTCCACAGGACGGTCGCCGTCATTCGGCGGCAGAGCCTCTGTGATAGCGGTGTTCTGTGCCGTATCGGCGCCAGGTGGCGCGATCAAATCAGTCACGCATTCACCCCCCAGGTTCAGTGTGATGTCCCTTTATCATACGGGGTGGTGGGTAACAGAGCGGCAACGGTTATTCAGCAATCTCATGAGAGACGAATGGCCCTGCAACCAGACGGTTGCAGGGCCATTCGTGAATACGGCTAATTAGCTGCAGAGTTCCTGGAGAGCTGTTGCCGACTCCATCATGTCGCTGGAGATCGTGCCCAGGTCTTCAGAAGCGGAAACGTCCTGGTCAACGACAACCTTCTCGAGGATGTCAGCAAGCTTGACGAAGTCGTCGTAGACGGCGGTCGTTGCGTCCTTGACCTCAGGGTTGGTCACCTTGTCAGCGGTCTCGCCGAGCGCGGTAACGACCTCGTTGAACTGGTCAACTGTTGCCTGCGGGTCAGCAGCAGCGGCGTCGACATCGTTCATGGCGCTGCTGGCTTCGGTCATCTCGGGGATGACGATGCCACAGGCGTCTTCTACGGACTGGTCGGTGTTCGTCTCCTCGACAGCAGCAGAGTCATCGGCCTTGTCGGAGTCTTTGGAGGCGTCCTCGGCTGCGGGAGCGCCCGAGCAAGCGGTGAGGCCCAGGACGGCTACGGTTGCGATCGTCCAGGCGGCGATACGGCGGTTCATTTATGAGTCCCCTCAATGATTGCGGCGCCACGAACTGCGGCGTAAATCTCCGGTCAGCCTTAAGTACATCACAATCTGCGGGCCGCCTTGATGGGGAGAACAGCCCATTCGTGTTGTGATTTCGCGGCGATATGGCGATATTTGCCGCTCATTTGCAAAGTAACATTTTGATAAACCTGCTGGCGCACAAAGTGCCAAGGCTTGCGTATTTATTGTTCGTAAGGTGTACTAACAAACATGTCCGATTCGGATGAGCTGCGTCACCCGACCCCCGCTGGCTATGCCGGGGCGAATTCACATGCCTTCGGGCCTTCACGGCACCTGCGCTCCCGGTCGAAGGTGCTCCCCGAACATGCACGCGGACACAACAGGGCGCTGGTGCTGCAGACGCTCTACCACGCAGGAGCGATGAGTCGTGCGGATCTGTCCCGTGAGACGGGCCTCACGCGAGTGACGATTTCTGATCTTGTTGCCGAATTCATCGTCGACGGCATTGTGGTTGAGCTGGGAGTGCGAGAGACCGCGGGACCGGGAAAGCCAGCGATCCTTATCGATATCGACCGGCTCGGGCATCAGATCATTGGCCTTGACCTTTCCGATGCTGAAGTGTTTCGCGGCGCCGTGCTCACACTCGATGGCGACGTTCTCGAGCGCCATGAAGTGCAGCGACCTGCACACCCCGACGGCGATGCGGCATACACCGCCGTCCGTGAGCTGAGCCAGAGCCTCATCGCTGCGTCAACCGCGTCACTGCTCGGCGTTGGTGTCGGAACCCCTGGCGTCGTACGCACGGACGGCGTTGTGCTCAATGCTCCCAACCTCGGCTGGAGTGACTTTCCGCTCGAAGCTCAGCTCGGTGCTGATCTCGATCTACCGGTTCTTGCCCGTAACGACGCGAACGCTGCGGTGCTGGCCGAGTACACCTTCGGTGATGCTCGGGCGGATTTCATGCTGATCAAGATCGGGTTCGGTGTCGGTGCCGGACTCATCGCGGGCAGCCAGCCGATGCTCGGCAGCCGGTTCGCTGCCGGTGAGATCGGACACGTCGTGGTCGGCACTGACGGTGGTCCGCGCTGCATCTGCGGCCGAGACGGCTGCCTTGAAGCGTGGCTCAGTGTCACCCGTCTTCGCGATGCGGTGGCCGCAGATCCCGCCAAACGCGAGGAGATTCTCCGCGATGCCGGTGCACGCATGGCCATCGCCATTGCGCCCATCGTTACGGCACTTGACCTGTCCGAGGTGGTTCTTTCGGGCCCCGCTGATCTGCTCGAAGGCACATTCATCGAAGCGGCTACCGCGACACTGCGTAATCGCACGCTGGAAGGCGTATTCGACGATGTCGTGATCCGGCTTACGCGACAAGACGACATTGTCCTGCGCGGTGCTGCTGTCATGGTGCTCTCCGGACAGCTGGGAGTCTCATAGTGGCATCAGCGGTTCCGGCCGGTCTGGATGACCGGTCCATTCGCGTGGGCCTGGACATCGGCGGGACGAAGACGGATGCTCTCGCGCTTAGCGTCAGCGGTGAGATTGTTGGCCGTATCCGCCGTGCCACCGGATACGGCGAAGACGCGGTCGTCTCTGACGTCGTTGACAGCGTGCGAGAGTTGCAAGTCGAAGTCGGCTTTGACAGCGGCGATGTCACGAGTGTTGGTGTGGGAATTCCCGGACTGGTCGACACACACGACGGGATCGTCCTGCACGCGGTGAACCTCGGTGTGGAATCTCTCGCACTGGCGACGCGCGCGGGTGAGCAACTTGCGGCGCCGGTGTTCGTCGAAAACGATGTCAAGGCGGCTGCTCTGGGGGCAGCGGCCCTTCGCTCTGACGCAGGTCATGAGTCGATGGCCTACCTCAACCTCGGCACGGGGGTCGCCGCCGGCATCGTCATCGATGGCGCGCTGTGGCGCGGCTCTCGCGGCACTGCGGGAGAAGTCGGACACATTTCTGTCGACCCCAACGGGCGAGTATGCAGTTGTGGTCAACGCGGCTGCATAGAGACGCTCTGCGGTGGGGGCGCCCTTGCTCGCGCATGGGGCAAGCCCGGCGCGCTTCCCATTCGCGACATCTTCGACGCCGCAGACCAGGGCGACACCGAAGCTCTGATGCTGCGCGCTGACCTCGCCCGCGGTGCGGCAGCCGCCGTGCGGGTTTTGGTGCTCAGCGCCGATGTGGAAACGGTTGTCATTGGTGGAGGGCTCACTGCTCTTGGTGAGCGCCTTGGCGACGGCATCCGTACTGCTCTCATTGCGGACGCGGCGGGCTCGCCGTTTCTGCGTTCGCTGCACCTCGATGAGAGGATTGAGATGCTTCCCGCCGGTTCCCCCGCGGCCGCTCTCGGCGCCGCACTGGTGGGGTCGCGCATCCCCGAGAAGGAGACTGCCGTTCATGGCTGAAGTCGTCATCGTTGAGAACTCTGCTGCTGCGGGCGGCCTGGCCGCTGAAGAGATCGTGAGACTCATCGGCAGTCGCCCTGACGCGGTGTTGGGTCTAGCGACGGGCTCTACGCCGCTGCCCGTCTACGAAGCGCTGCACGCGCGTCTTGCGGGTACCGATGTTTCTCAGGTGCGTGGCTTTGCGCTCGACGAGTACGTGGGCATTGACCCGGCTCATCCAGAGAGTTACCGTTCGGTCATCACGCGCGAAGTGGTCGAGCCGCTTGGACTGAACCCCGAACAGATTCGCACGCCCAACGGGGCGCGAGAAGGTGTCGAGCACGCAGGCGCTGACTATGAGGCAGCCATCGACGCTGCCGGTGGTGTTGACCTGCAGATTCTCGGTATCGGCACGGACGGACACATCGGCTTCAATGAGCCCGGGTCCTCGTTTGCGTCACGCACACGAGTGAAGACGCTCACCCAACAGACGCGCAAGGACAACGCGCGCTTTTTCGACTCCATCGATGACGTCCCCGTGCACTGCATCACTCAGGGACTCGGTACGATCCTCCGCGCCCGTCACCTTGTGCTGCTGGCGTTTGGTGAAGGAAAAGCTCGGGCGGTCGCAGAGGCCCTCGAGGGGCCGGTCAGCGCACTGCTGCCAGCCTCGGCGATCCAGCTGCACGAGCATGTGACGGTCATCGTTGATGAGGCTGCGGCATCGCAACTGAAGCTCGCCGACTACTACCGCTACGCGTTCGAGAACAAACCCGCCTGGCAGGGGCTCTAAGCGGCGCTCGGCGGCTCCCAGGATTGCACCGACTCCAGTTGGCGTCGAAGCGCTGCCTGTGGTGTCGCGGCCAGAGTGAGGTCCCGCAGCTTCGATAACGTGCGGCCGGGGACGTGGGCCATTCGTCCGACTGCTCGAGACTGCTGAGCGATGCGGCGGGTGCGTATGGTGCGGAGTAGGTCATAGCGCTTCAGCGCGAAACTGAGCCCGGCATGGTCGGGGACTGTCGCCCGCGCGAAAGGGGAAACGAGAGCCGCGAGTGTTGCGGCATCTTCCATCGCTTGCCCACCTCCCTGTCCAAGATCAGGCCGCATCGCGTGGGCGGCGTCGCCAAGGAGTACGACCCGTCCGGATACAAACGAGCGCAGGTGCCCGGCGAGCTCTTCAATCGGCAGGTGATGGATCTGCTCCGCCGGAGTGGCTGAGATCAATTGCGCAATGGGATGATGCCAGTCGCTGAAGAGCATGTGTAAGGCTGCGACGTTGTCGTCGTAGTGCTGGTCTCGTGCAGTAGTGGCGACGCCGAACCAATAGACGCGGCCGTCGGGCAGCGGTGCGATACCGAAGCGCCGCTGTACGCCCCACGTTTCTGCGGCTTCTCCTGCCAGATCGATGGGACCCGGCGTGATCGCGCGCCAGGTGGAGTATCCGGCATATGCAACGCCGGGGTCGGTGAACAGGCGACGCCGCGTGCTGCTACGTAGTCCATCTGCGGCGACGATGAGGTCAAAGAACTCATGGCGTTCCTGTCCGTCCGCTCTCGTATGGCTGAGATCGCCCTGTGGTGAGACATCCGTGATCGTCTGACCGGTCTTCAGCGTGCCAGGGAGAAGCGCTGAGGTAAGCAACGTATGCAAAGCGGAACGGCTAATGATGCGCAGTTGCGTCACGGCATCCGCAGGGAGTGTAGAGATCCATGATCCGTCTGGACGCCGTTGTCCGCCCCGAAACGCTGCAGCGCGGGAATCTGCGATCGATCGGAACCCCTCGCCAATGCCGAGTGCGTCGAGTGCTCGTGCGCCGTTGCCGAAAATTGACAGCCCGGAGCCTTCTGCGCGCAACTCTGGCGCTCGCTCGTACACCACCACGTCTGCGCCGCTTCGCTGCAAACCGATCGCGGCGCATAGGCCGCCTATTCCTGCTCCGATCACTGCCACTTTCACGCTTTGACTCCCTTGCTACGGGTGTAGAGGTTCTGATCAGTGAACTCTACACCTGTAGAGTGTCAGGATGAGTGCAGCGGAAAAGAATGGACCTGACCGTCGCGCGATGATCGCCGCCAGCGCTGTGCACGTCATCGCTCGGGACGGGCTTCGCTCGCTTACGCATCGTGCGGTTGATCGCGAAGCGGCGATTCCGCAGGGATCAACGTCGTACTACGCTCCGACACGTCACGCACTCCTCGAACTTGTCGTCTCCGTGCTGGCGGAAAGATCCATCGCGGATGCGGAGCGCGCCATGACGCAGCTGCGTGTCTCGATGAAGGATCAGGTCCGCGTTGACGCCCTGACGCTTGCCGCACGGATCGATGAGCTCGTCACCGTGCTGACATCCCGGCCCGACGACATGAAAGTGCGCTACGCGCTCCTCTTGGAACTGGAAGCAGGAGCACTTCGCGATCGTCTGACAGAGAAGTCTGACGTGCACACCGCAATGATTCACGCGGTGGGATCGGTGCTTTCGAAGCTGGGATCGGCGCATCCCGAGAGTCATGCCGTCGAGCTGATCACGCTCACCGATTCGCTCGTGCTTCACCGAATCATGTCGAGAAGCGACACGTCCTTCGAGCCAATTATCAAGGCCTATCTTCTCGGCATCGTTGACGGCAGTGCATGTTGATGGCAGCGCGCGTTGACCCCAGCGCGCGTTGAGCGTCAGCTGAGTCTCTAGAGCGATGCCTCGGGCCACGCCAGAGGAAGCAAATGCTCCACGCTGAGCGGTGCCAGGGGGAGCGAAGCGACATCAGCAGGCGTGATCCAGCGAAGCTCAGCAATTTCTGCCTGCACCTGCACACCGGAGGCGTCGATTGTCAGCGCGAAAGCGTCTGCGACGACCCGATAACCTGGCTCGTTGGCTGCCGCTGACATGAACTGACCGAGAGGCTGTAGCTCAGCCTCGTTAACTTTGAGGCCGAGCTCTTCATCGAGTTCACGAGCAAGTGTCTGGGCAGCAGTCTCGCCTGCTTCCGGCTTGCCGCCAGGCTGCATGAACCGTGTAGTGCCGTGTTTGCGCACGACGAGCACGCGGCCGGCGGCATCGTGAATCACAGCTGCGCTCACGTGGATGTCGGGCATCGGACGACGACTTCTCAGGCGAGGTTTCGCCGGCCGGCAAAGAGCCCGGCGGTTACTGCAACGAGGGCGAAGCCGAGGCCCACCCAAGTCTGGCCCATCGACCACCAGGCAAGTGTCACGCCCACATAGATCAGTAGCTCAACGACCGCGCGTACAAAAGGGTGAAGCGTCAACACTGGCCGCGGGGATAGGAAAAATGCCCAGGCCAAAAGTACGAGAACGGGGGCGCCGATACCGAAGATCAGATTCCACGGCAACGCCCACATCGCAAAGCCCCAGAGCGCCAGCGAAGCGACCGCGGTAACAAGGACGACGGCCCGGATGATGTCGAGCGGAGTGAGGTTCGGACGGTTGACACCGGGGACTGCGTCGGGAGCTTCGGGCATGCTCCCAGTCTATTCGGCGGCGACGGATGCCTCGTCCGAGGCTGCGTCCGTGAGGCGAGCTGCAACGTCAGTAACCGGTGCTTCGACGATTGCGAGCGGGGCTTCGACCACGGGTGCAGGTTCTTCGATGACTGCTGCAAGTTCTTCGACGACTGCAGCAGGTTCCTCGACGACTGCAGGTTCTTCGACGACAGAGTCATCGGTGGGCGCCTCGGGGACAGGCTCATCTGCGGGCGCGTCGGTGACAGATTCATCTCGTGCGGCTTTATCGCGAAGATCCTGCAAGCTGACGTCAAAAACAAACAGTGGACCCGAATTCGTGACGTACTGGAACTTTACGGACTTCGCTTCCGCTATGTGACCGTTCTTTGGATACAGCTCGATGGTGCCCTTGCCGTTTTCGTCGAGGACGATCGTATCGAAATGGCCTTCGCCACGATTGATCACGGCTTCGAACGTCGCTCCGGCGACACCGGTTACGGGGATGACGATGTGAGCACCGTTGTTTGTGTCTGTCCACGTGATGGAGCCCAACATGGCTTTTTCGGTCGGAACGCTCGGTTCTGGTTCTGGATCCGGCGTCGGCTCAGGGTCAGGGGTTGGATCTGGATCCGGCGTCGGGTCAGGGTCTGGAGTGGGGTCAGGGTCTGGAGTGGGATCCGGGTCTGGAGTGGGATCCGGGTCAACAGGCGGTTCGACGGGCTTAGCGCCGCCAGCGCCCTCGCCTGGTGGCGTGGGGGGAGTCACCGTCATCACCGGGGGAGCAGGCGCGGCGTCAGGTGCCTCACTGACATTTCGTTCCACCTCGGGTGCGTCGTCTTCCTTGACAGGCGGCTGAGGTGCAGGTTCGTCGATCTCAAGAACAAACTTGTCTTGGGCCTCGGCATCCGGGTCGGGCTCGACCTCGGAAGAGATTGTGGAGTCGCTGAAGTCTGACGCGTTCGGGAGCGAGGTCGCCGGGCTCGCGTCAACGATCCCCGGAACGATCGCTGCCGCTGCGACAACGCCAGCGACGAGGAGCGCTGCAGAACCGGCACCGACGAGCGCACCTATTCCGGTGACCGCTCCGCCCGTTGTACCGCTCCCGCTGGCTGTGCCACCGGTGGCGCCAGCAGAAGCCCCCACCGCACCACTGCCGCCGTCAACGGGAAGACCCAACGCGCCTACACCTGCACTCGCTCCTGTGCCCCCGACGACAACGGCGCCTTCGAAGACTGCGGAGGGCATTGCGGCAACTGCGACGACGGGAGCCGTGCCCTGCAACATCGCGGTGTACCCGGCAGCGCCGGAGATGCCGAGCACGAGAGGAAGCAGCACGAGCGCAAGGCGCCCGGAGACATCCTTTGCTTCGGCAGCCACGATCATGCAACGCGCACACTCGTCGATGTGCTGATCCAGGCGCTTCTGGTCGCGGGTGCTGAGATTTCCGCGAGAGTATGCGCCGAGATGCTGGATCGTCCATCGGCACTCAGAGCCAGTTTCCGCGCCCCGGAGGTGCGCTTGAATCCAGGCTTCACGCAACCCCTCGCGCGCGCGGAAAGCCAGTTGCGAGACTGCTCCCGCCTTCATCGCGAGTAGCGGCGCCACTTCGGCTGGCTTCATCTGCTCGATCTCGGTGTACCAGAGAACCTCTTGCCATCGAGTGGGGAGACTACGAAAAGCCTGCGCGGTCAGCCCGCGGTCGAGCGCTTCATCCGCGGCCTGCTCGGTGCTGTCGGGATCGGCGATCGCGTCGAGTTCATCGATGGCGACCTCGCGACGCGATCGCCCCCACGCCGCGGCTGTATTGCGGATGCTGGTGAACAGGTAGGCACGGAACGAACCATTCGGGCCACCGCCCTTGATGATCGCTTGGTAGATGCGGGCGTACGACTCCTGCACGAGATCGTCAGGCTCGATGCTCGAAGTGATCGAGCGTGCGACTGTCATGCCCGACGGATAGTGCCGCCGCCAGAGTTCGCTAAATGCCCCCTGGTCACCCGATCGGGTGCGCAGGACTAGGTCGGCATCGGCTGTTGCCGTCGTTCGAGAAAAGTCGTCGTTATGCACTGATATCCATTGGTCGTGGGAGGTGGAGTGTGCTCCCACATAAAGAGACGCGCAATCAGGTTGCTGCTTACGCGCGTCTCCCATCCTCTCGTGAATCTCTCAGCCTGGCCACCCCTGTGGATAACTCGGAGACAACTCTCAAAAAGTTTTCGGGTTCTGCGTAATGAAACCGTAAGTACAGCGTCTTCTTAGTTAGAGACAGCCAAAAGGATTCCACCGGGGGGCGGAATCCGGCGCCGGTGGGGGAGCAACGTACCGGTTGGGTGGACGTGGGAACCTCGGGGGAGGAGTTCCTGCGGCCACCCGCTCTCGTTCGGAAGAGATGGGGCTGCCGCTGGGGAAGGCGGCCTCATCTCCGGGCAGGTATTGCCCCCGTCTGTACATGCATGACGTGCAGTTGCGCATCCAGAATGACGGCGTCGCCAAGGTACCCCGGCGCAATCTGCCCGAGTTCTGCGCCGTAACCGATCGCTGTCGCGGGTGTCTCTGTGAGCGCCCGCACCGCATCGACAAGTGACACACCTGCCTGTACGGCACGCTGCAATGCGACATCTTGGGTGAGCGTGGACCCGGCAATCGATCCGGTGTCATCTGCGCGGGCGATGCCGTCTGTGACTGTCACCTTCACCGTGCCCAAGTCGTAGCTGCCGTCTGCGCTGCCTGCCGCTGCCATGGCATCCGTCACGAGAGCAACGTGACTTGGCGCGGAGTCGAAAATCAGCTTGATGACATGCGGATCCAGGTGCACGTTGTCTGCGATCGCCTCCAGGATCACCCGGTGGTCGGCGGCCGCGGTGAGCACTGGGCCAGGGGCGCGGTGATGGATGCCTGGCATGGCGTTGAATGCGTGTGTGAGGATCGTTGCACCTGCATCGAATGCGCGCTCGGCCTGCGCAGCATCCGCACTCGTATGGCCAACCGCGGCGGCGGCGCCTGCGGCGACGATCAAACGAATTGCCTCGAAACCGCCGGGGAGCTCTGGAGCGATTGTGACCTGTCGCACCGTTCCGCGACCAGCCGCAAGCAGCCGCCCGACGTCTGCCGC
>DQHP01000083.1 GCA_003524435.1 Microbacterium sp. | reverse complement strand
CGGCCTCGCCACGGGCGACAACGACATCGCCGAGCCATTGGGCATCGATGTGCGCGCGCCCGGCGCGCAGGACGGTGCCTTCCACGCGCACGGCAGGGGATGCTGCGATGAGTACCGCGATCAGCGCGACGGCTGCGACCACGCCGATCAGAAGCGCTAGCAGTGAGCCCAGCGGCGTGAAGACGAGAGCCACCATCGGCGCCGCGACGGCTGCGGTGACCAGTAGCCAAAGGCTCGGTGATAGCCGCTCGCGGTAGCGAACGCGTGTGTTTAGGTTGCGGTTCTGCATTAGCCTCGTGGGGTGAGTGAATCTGTCGATCTCCCCATTATCGCCTCAGTACAGCCGCACTACGCCCATCCTGGCGACGCCGGTGCGGATCTGGTGGCGGCAGAAGCCGTTCGTCTCGAACCCGGCCATCGCGCTCTTGTCCCCACGGGAGTGAGTATCGCGCTGCCAGATGGCTATGCGGCTTTTGTCGTTCCGCGTAGCGGTCTTGCCGCGAAGCATGGCATCACGATTGTGAACTCTCCCGGCACTGTAGACGCGGGCTACCGGGGCGAGATCAAGGTGAGTCTGCTCAATACCGATAGCTCAAGCGCGTACGATGTGGCGGTTGGCGATCGGATAGCGCAACTGATCATCATGCCCGTCACCAGAGCGAATTTCATTCCGGTCGACGAGCTTCCAGACAGCGCTCGAGGTGCAGCGGGGTTCGGGTCCACCGGAAACCAGATACCTTCTCGAGACTCCGCGCAGGTAGGAGATACCAAATGACCGAAGAGATTACCCAGCCGTCGTCGAAATCCGCGCCTGAAGGGCGCGCTACGGACGGCCCTTTTGATGAGTCCGAGGCGAACCCGGTACGCCCGTACATCGACCTTGGCGGAATCAAGATCCTCCCGCGTGAGGGGTTGAACCTGCGTCTTGAGGTCGAGGAACACACCAAGCGCATTGTTGCCGTCGGGCTCGACTATGCGGAGTCCTCGCTCCAGGTACAGCCATTCGCCGCTCCGCGCACCCTCGGCCTGTGGCATGAGACGCGTCTGCAACTTGTCGACCAGGTACGCCAGCAGGGTGGTCGGGTCGAGGAGCGTGAGGGCCCGCTCGGAAAAGAACTTCTCGCAGAGGTGCCGGCGCCGGCATCTGAGGGATCCGAACTTCGACTCGCACGATTCATCGGTGTTGACGGTCCGCGCTGGTTCTTGAGGGGCGTCATCGGGGGAGCCGCGGCGTCTGACCCTGAGGCTGCGGCCGAGGTAGAAGACCTGTTCCGCTCGATTGTGGTGGTACGAGGGGGAACACCCATGCCGCCTCGTGACCTCATTCCACTGAAGATGCCGGCGTCGCCGGGCTCGGCGTGACCGAGGCACCGCGGGACGCTGACCAGTCAGGGTCGGAGCCGCGCGCATCTGAAGTTCTTGGCGCTGCTCTCGGCGGTGCAGCCCGGCGTGCTGGCATAGACCCCGCTGACGGCGAAAGCACCCAGAAAGTCGTGTGGTCCGCTATGGGCGGATGGCGCGGCATCCTGGAATCAGTGCTTCCGAGCCTCGCATTCGTTGTGCTGTTCACCCTGCGTCCAGAGCCCTTGATCTTGCCGTTGGGCGTATCTGTCGGCCTCGCTGCGGTCTTCACAATCGTTCGGCTCATCCAGAAGTCTCCTCCCGCCGCCGCTCTCGGGGGCCTGATCGCGGCGTGTGCAGCAGCTGCGCTCGCTCTTTTCACGGGGCGTGGCGAAGACAACTTCGTTCTGGGGTTTTTCACTAACGCCGCCTACGGGTCCGCGTTGCTGATTTCTGCGCTTGTCGGCTGGTCCCTGATTGGCCTCGCGGCAGGTTTCCTCATGGGGGAGGGCACGACCTGGCGCCAGGATCGCCGCAAGCGGCGCGCGTACTTCTGGCTCGCGATCGCCTGGGCGGCGCTCTTTGCCGCGCGCCTGGCAGTGCAATTGCCGCTGTACTACGCCGGAGATGTTACGGCCCTCGGCACGTTGAAGCTCGTCATGGGTTTGCCGCTCTTCGCCCCGATGATCGCGGTGACGTGGTTGGTTGTTCGTGCGTTGCATCCCCGCGAGTCACAGCCGGATCCGTCCTCTCAGGCGTGATAGATTTATCTTGACATCAAGATAAAAAGGTGGCTTTCGCTGGAGGGCCTGACGGCGCAGACTGTTAGGTGTGCCTTCCTGGCAGCCAACGCCGCAGGCGAGCAAGATGGAAACGCCTGTCGCTCCCACAATCAGAAGGAGACGGATTCGTGTCCACAGTGAACAGCTTCGGTGCTCAGAGCACCCTGACAGTCGGCAGCACCGACTACGAGATCTTCCGGGTGGACACTGTTCCCGGCCACGAGAAGCTCCCGTTCAGCCTCAAGGTGCTACTGGAGAACCTCCTGCGCACCGAAGACGGCGCGAACGTGACGAAGGCACAGATCGAGGCCCTGGGCGCGTGGGATGCTGCAGCTGAC
Organism: Microbacterium sp.; assembly: GCA_003524435.1. Classification (GTDB taxonomy): domain Bacteria; phylum Actinomycetota; class Actinomycetes; order Actinomycetales; family Microbacteriaceae; genus Microbacterium. The sequence goes on along the minus strand of DQHP01000083.1, from coordinate 50,632 downwards.
CCGAGCACAGAGATCCAGTTCTCGCCTGCTCGCGTCGTCATGCAGGACTTCACCGGCGTGCCCTGCATCGTCGACCTTGCCACCATGCGTGAGGCTGTTACCGCTCTCGGCGGCGACCCGAACAAGATCAACCCGCTTTCGCCTGCAGAGATGGTCATCGATCACTCCGTCATCGCCGATCTCTTCGGCTCTGAAAATGCACTCGAGCGCAACGTCGAGATTGAGTACGAGCGCAACGGCGAGCGTTACCAGTTCCTGCGTTGGGGTCAGACCGCGTTCAACGACTTCAAGGTTGTTCCTCCTGGCACTGGAATCGTCCACCAGGTGAACATCGAACACCTTGCCAAGGTCATTTACGACCGCACCAACGACGGCGTCCTTCAGGCGTACCCCGACACCTGTGTAGGAACTGACTCGCACACCACGATGGTCAACGGACTGGGCGTGCTCGGCTGGGGCGTCGGCGGCATCGAAGCAGAGGCGGCCATGCTCGGCCAGCCCGTCTCGATGCTCATTCCGCGCGTTGTTGGCTTCAAGCTGACCGGTGAGATTCCTGCAGGCGTCACCGCAACTGATGTCGTGCTGACGATCACAGACATGCTGCGTAAGCATGGTGTGGTCGGCAAGTTCGTCGAGTTCTACGGCGCTGGAGTGGCATCCGTGCCCCTGGCAAACCGTGCGACTATCGGAAACATGAGCCCCGAGTTCGGCTCGACGGCAGCGATGTTCCCGATCGATAGCGTGACGACCGACTACCTGCGACTGACCGGTCGCGATGAGCAGGCAATCGCCCTCGTCGAGGCGTACGCCAAGGAGCAGGGCCTCTGGCACGATGCTTCCAAGGAACTGGTCTTCAGCGAGTACATGGAACTCGATCTCGGCACCGTGGTGCCCTCGATCGCCGGCCCGAAGCGTCCGCAGGACCGCATCCTGCTCTCCGAGGCGAAGTCACAGTTCGAGAAGGACATCGTCAACTACGCAGAGCCGTGCACCACAGACTCGCTGGTTGATCTGGAATCGAAGCACTCCTTCCCGGCTTCAGATCCTGGCCCCGTGCCCGGCGAAGAGGACCACGACACCCGCGATGTGCACATCTCCAGCGGAGTCAACGGCACATCCAAGCCAGTTCCGGTGACCACTCCCGACGGCGAGAGCTACATCCTCGACCACGGTGCGGTCACGCTCGCCGCGATCACCTCGTGCACAAACACGTCGAACCCGTCGGTCATGATGGCCGCCGGTCTTCTCGCCCGTAAGGCTCGTGAGAAGGGTCTGAAGCAGAAGCCGTGGGTCAAGACCACGCTCGGCCCAGGGTCGAAGGTCGTCACCGACTACTACGAGAAATCCGGTCTCGACAAGGATCTCGAAGGCCTCGGCTTCTACACCGTCGGCTACGGCTGCACGATCTGCATCGGCAACTCCGGTCCACTGATCGAAGAAGTCTCGGCTGCGGTCAACGACCACGACCTCGCAGTTACTGCGGTGCTCTCTGGTAACCGTAACTTCGAGGGGCGTATCAGCCCCGACGTGAAGATGAACTACCTTGCCTCGCCTCCACTTGTGGTTGCGTACGCACTGGCAGGCTCGATGCACTTCGACTTCGAGGCCGATGCTCTCGGCACCGACACCGAAGGCAACGAAGTCTTCCTCAAGGACATCTGGCCGACCCCTGGTGAGATTCAGGAAGTCATTGACTCCTCGATCTCACGCGAGCAGTTCATCAAGCAGTACGCCACTGTCTTTGACGGTGACGAGCGCTGGACGAGCCTGCCCACGCCGACCGGTCCGATCTTCGAATGGGATGAGAAGTCGACATATGTTCGTCGTCCTCCGTACTTCGAGGGCATGACGATGGAGCTCACGCCGGTCTCGGACATCACCGGTGCTCGCGTTCTGGCAACTCTGGGTGACTCTGTCACGACCGACCACATCAGCCCGGCCGGCAACATCAAGATCGGTACCCCCGCGGCGAAGTACCTCGAAGCGCACGGCGTTCGCCAGAAGGACTTCAACTCCTTCGGCTCGCGTCGTGGCAACCACGAGGTCATGATCCGCGGCACGTTCGCGAACATCCGCCTGAGAAACCAACTGGTTCGTGCTGTCAACGATGGCAACGAGATTGAGGGTGGTTTCACCCGCGACTTCACCCAGGCTGATGCTCCGCAGTCGTTTATTTACGACGCCAGCCAGAACTACCAGGACGCCGGCACGCCGCTGGTGATCTTCGGTGGCAAGGAGTATGGCTCCGGTTCGTCGCGTGACTGGGCCGCCAAGGGCACCAGCCTGCTGGGTGTCTCCGCGGTTATCACCGAAAGCTTTGAGCGTATTCACCGGTCGAACCTGATCGGCATGGGCGTTGTTCCGCTGCAGTTCCCCGCGGGCGAAAGCTGGGAGTCACTGGGCCTTGACGGCACCGAGATCGTTTCGATCACGGGGCTGGAAGAGCTCAACAACGGTACGACGCCGAAGACGCTTCACGTCACGGCCGCTCCGAGCGAACATTCGCCTGAGGGCAAGCAGACAGTGGAGTTCGACGCGGTTGTCCGCATCGACACCCCCGGTGAAGCCGATTACTACCGTAACGGCGGAATTCTGCAGTACGTCTTGCGTTCGCTGGTTTAATCGACAGCGCCGCGTGGGAAGGGCTCGGATGCTTCGGCATTCGAGCCCTTCCTTGTCGTTGCTGGGCGTTTTCCCGGCCTACGGCGGTAAGATCAATGAGGTCGTCGCCCGCTACCCGGAGGCGATCGACGGAGACGTTCAGGAGGTGTTGATGCCCATTCTTTCCGGCATCACTGGTCCACGAGATCTCGACGACCTCAGTCCCTCTGAGCTCGAAAAACTCGCGGCGGAAGTGCGAACCTTCCTGGTTGAAAATGTTTCTCGCACAGGTGGCCACCTCGGCCCGAACCTGGGCGTCGTCGAACTAACGATCGCTCTGCATCGCGTCTTCGAATCCCCAGATGACCCGATCATCTTTGATACCGGACATCAGTCGTATGTGCACAAGCTACTGACTGGTCGTCAGGATTTTTCTGCGTTGCGCGTGCGCGGCGGTCTTGCGGGGTATCCACAACGCAGCGAGAGCCCGCACGATGTGGTGGAATCCTCACATGCGTCTAGCTCACTGAGCTGGGCCGACGGCATCTCCCGTGCGCTCTCGGCAACAGGCAGAGACGACCGCCATGTTGTCGCTGTCGTGGGCGATGGTGCGCTCACCGGTGGGATGACGTGGGAGGCGCTCAACAACATCACTGACGATAACGACCGCAATCTTGTGATCGTTGTCAACGACAACGGCCGCTCGTATGCACCCACCATCGGTGGAATGTCGCGCTATCTCAACAAGGTGCGCACAGCGGCAGCATACAAAGACCTGCACCACCGCTCTGACCGCTTCTTCCGGTTGTTCGGCCCGATCGGGCGCGCGTTATTCCGCGGTGTACGAGGCGGCACGCACGGCTTTCTCTCGCGTTTCACCAATAACGAAGCGCTCTATTCTAATCTCGACATCAAGTACCTGGGCCCGGTCGATGGGCATGACATTCCTGCGCTCTTAGAGACGCTTGAGCTGGCAAAGTCCTACGGCGCGCCGGTGATTGTCCATACGATTACCGAAAAGGGGCGCGGTTATCAGCCTGCCCGTGATGACGAGGCCGATCAGTTCCACGCCGTCAACCGCATCGACCCGGCGACCGGCGAGCCTCTGTCGAGCAGTAGTCGTGGGTGGACGGATGTCTTCTCCGACGCCCTCGTCAGTGTGGGTGAGCGCGATTCGAAGGTGATCGCGATTACCGCCGCGATGTTGCGTCCGACAGGACTCGCTCCCTTCGCTGAGCGTTTCCCTGACCGCGTCTATGACGTGGGCATCGCCGAGCAGCATGCAGTGACTTCTGCCGCCGGGCTTGCCTATGGCGGATTGCACCCGGTGGTGGCGCTCTACGCGACATTCATGGGGCGTGCGTTTGATCAGGTACTGATGGACGTCGCGCTGCACAAGGCCGGTGTCACATTCGTCCTCGACCGCGCAGGCGTCACCGGCCCTGATGGGCCGAGCCACCACGGTATGTGGGATCTCGCGATGCTGCAGATCGTCCCGCATATTCGCATCGCGGCGCCTCGCGACGGCGTGCGGCTGGCAGAGGCACTAGATGAGGCCATCGCTGTCGATGACGCCCCCACCGTGATTCGCTTTCCTAAGGGGGCGGTGGCGGAAGAGCTGCCCGCTGTCGAACGACTCGAGGACGGCGTCGATGTGCTCGAGCGTGGCGAGAGCGAGGATGTGCTGATCGTTGCCATCGGTCCGTTTGCCGCACTTGCGATGGATGTCGCCGCGCGCCTGCGCGCGCAAGGAATCGGTGCAACGGTGATCGACCCGCGCTGGGCGATTCCTGTGCAGCCATCAGTTGTGGAGCTTGCGCGCCATCACCGCCTCGTCATCACGCTGGAAGACGGCATCCGCGTGGGCGGCATCGGCACGCGTGTTCGCCAGGTACTGCGGGAAGCGGGCGTCGATACAGCCGTGGATGAGCTCGGGCTTCCCGACGAATTCATCGATCACGCATCACGCGATCAGATTCTCGCGGACGCGGGCCTCACCGCGTCGAAGATCGCTCAGGACGTTGTCGCTCAGGTGCTGGGTACTCGCATTCCGATTGCCCGCAATGCGGGGGAGACCGGTGCGGTAGATCTTCCACTGCACCAACGACGCTGAACCTCAAACAGCGCCATCAATTCAGCGCGTGCAGCGCTGCGATGGCCTCGTGGTTACGATCGGTTGCGCGCATCGCCTGAGAGAGCAGGTGCCCGTCGGTGAGAGCGTCTCCGGTGATCATGACCGAGAGGGTCTCAACACCGCACGCGTCAAGTGTTCTTTGTGCGCACTCCTGCAGCACTCGAATACCGAGCTCGGAGTTATGCGGCAGCTCGTTACCGTCGATCGTACGGATGACGTCTCGTAGCGCGGCGCCGACGATATTGGCCGCGCGCTCCTTCACGTTGACGACGTCAAGCTCGAACACACGCAGATCGCGTCCGGTAGGGATCGGACGCCATTCGAACGACGCGTGCACGAGATGTTGGTGGCCCGTGGCACCCGTGAGCTGCCTGGCCGGCAGATCGGTGGAGCGGACGCGAGCGTCGATGAGCTTGTACCAATAGAAAAGCGGAAACGCGCCGTGAGAGCCGGGGTGCAAGACGACTACTTCGCCAGCGGTGCCCCGCCCCGTGGGGACCGAGCGAGAGGACGCCTTGCGGATGATCGGCTTGCCGTTACGCGTACGAATCGCCGCCCACCCTTCGTCGACCGTGACGATGAAGAGCTTGAGAAGCGCGGGAACCACGAGCAGCGTGGTCAATACCGCTGTACCGCTCTTCAAAAGCGTAGACATACCTGAACCGCTGAAGATGGAGAAGAACGCGTCCATGGCTCCACTGTCCCTCATCCTGCGGGTGCTGAACGCCAAGAACCGGTGCGGTGTCGAGGTGTTCATCGTCAGTTTTCCAGACGTTATCGCCCGTGGCGCTCACAGTTAGACGGCGTCCTCAGCGAGAGCGCACAGGGTGACGACCAAAGGTTCCATAAAAGAAGGGCGAGACGATCAGATGACCGTCTCGCCCTGTGAAACCCTGACTTAGCGGTTCGCAATTCCTCGAATCGGGGGAGTGTGGAACGTGCCGTTGAAAACACGTTCGGATGCCCCTTCACGGTCAAGGTACGGTGAGGCGCCGCCATCGATGAACGGCCATCCGGCGCCAAGGATCAAGCAGAGGTCAATGTCTTCGACCTCAGGGACGACGCCCTCATCGAGCATGAGCTTGATCTCTTGCGTGAGTTGGTCCTGTACTCGCGTGAGGATCGTCTCCGCCGATGCGGGGGTGTTGCCCACATGTCCCTTGAGCGCCTTCTCAGCGGCCTTCGTCCAGCCGGTGACTCGCCCGCCCTTGTCCTTCTCTACAACCTGGTCCAACTCCGCGAGCGCGTGGAAGTTCTCGTTCGCGTAGAAGCGGTCAGGGAAGTGCCGCACCATGGTGTCCTGCACGTGCGCGGCAACCTTCCATCCAACGAGGTCGATGAGTTGGAACGGTCCCATCGGCAAGCCCAGAGGACCAAAGGCCTTCTCAACATCCGCGACCGGGGTTCCCTCGTACACCGCACGTGCCGCTTCACCCATGACCTTGGCGAGGAGACGGTTGACGACGAAGCCGGGCGCATCCGCGGTGAGCACCGCGTTCTTACCCAAGCCCTTCGCCACGACAAAAGCTGTCGATAGCGTCTGCTCGTTCGTGCCGGGGGTCTTCACGATCTCGATAAGCGGCATGACCGCAACCGGGTTGAAGAAGTGGAACCCGACGAGACGCTCGGGGTGAGCGAGCTTCGCGCCGATCTCTTCCACAGACAGCGATGAGGTATTTGTCGCGAGGATTGCGTCCTCAGCGATGAACTTTTCGATATCGCCGAACACCTGCTGCTTGACGCCTACTTCTTCGAAGACAGCTTCAATGACGAAGTCGCAGTCTGCGTACTCGCTCTTGTCAACCGTGCCGTGGATAAGAGCGCGTAACTGGTTCGCATTGTCTGAGTCAAGGCGGCCCTTGGCTTCGAGTTTGCCGATCTCCTCGTTGATGTAGGAGAGTCCCTTATCGACGCGAGCCTGGTCGATGTCGGTGATCAGCACCGGCACGCGCAGTTTGCGCACAAAGAGAAGCGCGAACTGGCTCGCCATGAGACCGGCACCAATGATGCCGACCTTGGTGACTTTCTTTGCCAGAGCTTTGTCCGGTGCTCCTACAGGCCGCTTGGCCCGTTTCTGCACCAGATCGAAGGCATACATCGAGGCGGCGAACTGATCCCCCGTAACGAGTTCAGACAGAGCCTCGTCCTCTCGAGCGAAACCCTCTACCTTCGTGCCGCCCTTTGCCTTGTCGAGCAGGTCGAGCGCAACATACGGCGACTTCGGCATGGTGCCGATCTTCGACTCCAGCATGCCGCGGGCCATCTTGATTGCAATGGGCCACTTCGTCAGACGCTCCAGCTTGCCTGGCTCGTTCTTCCGCTCGACCTTTTTACCGCCGAGGACTGCGTCAGCCCACGCCAGGGAGTTCTCGAGGTAATTGGCAGCGGGGAAGATCGCATCCATGATGCCGAGATCGAATGCCTGTTGAGGCTTGAGCATCCGATTCTGCTTCAAGGGGTTTGAGATGACGACCTCAAGTGCATTCTCGATGCCGATGAGGTTAGGGAGCAGGTAGGCGCCACCCCATCCAGGAATGATGCCCAGGAAGACCTCTGGGAGGGCCACAGCGGCCGCAGAAGCATCCACTGTGCGGTAGGTCGAGTTCAGGGCGATCTCTAACCCACCGCCCAGCGCAAGGCCGTTTACGAAGGCAAAGGATGGCACCCCAAGGTCGCTCAGGGAACCGATGACCTTGTGCCCCAACTGTGCGATGAGACGAGCATCGTCTTTGGAGGTCACCTGCGAGATGTCAGACAGGTCGGCACCGGCCGCGAGAATGTACTGCTTTCCGGTAATGCCAACAGCCTGAATCTCGCCGGCAGCAGCCCGCGCCTTCAATGCAGAGAGCGTTTCGCCGAGCTCGGTGAGAGTGGCCGGCCCCAGAGTGTTGGGGCGTGTGTGATCGCGCCCGTTGTCGAGAGTGATGAGCGCCATCACCTTGCCGGAAGCGAGACGCACGTCGCTGACAACAGAGTGCGTGATGACCTCATCGCCAGCGAGCGCCAGGATGGGGGAGAAGTCGATCTTTTCGTAGTCGGTCATGGCCGCATTCACTTCCGCTTCTTGCCGTCGTAGTACGGGTTCTCCCAGATGACGCTGCCGCCCTGACCGAGACCCACGCACATGGCGGTGAGACCATAACGAACGTCAGGTCGCTCGGCGAACTGCGCGGCGAGCTGGATCATCAGACGCACACCGGATGCTGCGAGCGGATGCCCGAGCGCAATCGCACCGCCCCACTGGTTAACCCGGGGGTCATCGTCGGCAATGCCAAAGTGATCGAGCAAAGAGATGACCTGGATCGCGAAGGCCTCGTTGAGTTCGAACAGTCCGATGTCGGCGATCGTGAGTCCGGCCTTCCTGAGCGCCTTCTCAGTGGAGGGGATCGGGCCGATGCCCATGATCTCCGGCTGCACGCCAGCGAAGGCGAACGAGACCATCTTCATTTTCGGCTTCAAACCGAATTCCTTCACCGCCCCGCCACCGGCGAGTAGCGACATTGTCGCGCCGTCGGTGAGAGGAGATGACGTGCCAGCGGTGACACGTCCGTGTGGGCGGAACGGTGTCTTGAGACCGGCGAGGTCTTCCATCGTCGTCTGTGGCCTGCGGCCCTCATCCTGCGAGGCCAAACCCCAGGCGCCATCGGCGCCCTTGATAGCGACAGAGACGAGGTCAGGCTGGATCTTGCCCGCCTCATAGGCCGCCTGCACCTTTTGCTGACTGAGCATGCCGAAGCGGTCAGAGCGCTCCTTGGTGAGATGGGGGAACCGATCGAAGATCCGCTCTGCCGTGACGCCCATGTTCAAGGCGCCGGGATCGACCATCTTCTCGGCCACAAAGCGTGGGTTCGGATCAGCGTTGGCACCAATGGGGTGATGCCCCATGTGCTCGACACCGCCGGCGATGGCGAAGTCATACATGCCAATGCCGATCGATCCAGCCATTGTCGTCACGCTGGTCATTGCTCCGGCGCACATGCGCTCGACGGCAAGGCCGGGCACAGTGTTGGGCAGGCCTGCCAGGATCGCAACCGAGCGTCCGAGCGTCAGGCCCTGATCGCCAGTTTGCGAAGTCGCGGCAATGGCGACGTCATCGATGCGATCGGCCGGAACGCTTTCATTGCGTTCCATGAGCCCGATCGTCGCCTTTACGGCGAGGTCATCTGCGCGGGTGTTCCAGTACATGCCTTTTTCGCCGGCGCGCCCGAAAGGGGTGCGCATTCCATCGACGAAGAAGACGTCCGAGATCTCGGCCACTCTGCCTCCAAGGTTGGGGTATGACCTCAGCCTAAGAGGCAACGATGGGGTGCGGGAATCGGTTGGATCGAACCTACGACTCCGAGGCGACTGCCTCATCGACTGATTGCTCTGACTCTACAAAGGCCGCCACGATCTTATGTACAGTGTGCTCAATTTGCCACGGACGTGCCCCGAGTTCAGCCAGCGCAGCAGCGATGGCTTCTGGACTGTAGGCGGGCGGCGCCCACGCAAGGCGGCGCAGAGAATCAGGCTTGAGTAGGTTCTCCGTCGGCATCGCCAACTCTTCTGCAACGGCTTCCACTGCAGGCCGCGCGAGCTTCAAACGCGCGTCCGCCTCTGGGTTTCGGTCTGCCCATGCTCGTGCGGGCGGCAACGCATCGCTGTGCACTCTTTCGCGCGGCAGCAACGTTTCTTCACGTCCGCGGACGATCGCCTGCCACCACCGGTCCAACTGAGAGCGACTGGCGCGACCGTTGAATGCTTTGACACCCGCGAGAGCCTGTTTACTCTGGGGATCAGCGAGAACACCCGCGACCAGCGCGCGATCGGGGACGAGTCTGCCCGGCGCAATATCTTCCTGCTGCGCGAACTCCTCGCGTGCGAGCCAGAGGGATCGCGCGATGGCGAGGCTGCGGGCACCTTTGACCTGGTGAAGTCCGCTGAGTCTTCGCCAGGGGTCTTCACGCGGGGCGCGGGGCGGCTGGGCAAGAGTCGACGCGAACTCCTGTGCAGCGAACTCGGCCTTTTGCTGTTCGACGAGCTCTGCAGCGATGACATCTCGCACATCGACGAGGTGCAAGACATCGAGCGCTGCATACTCGAGCCAGGTGTCAGGCAACGGCCTGGTCGACCAATCCGACGCGGAGTGCTCCTTTTTCAGGGTGATGCCGAGAGTGTCTTCGACGACGGCCGCCAGGCCCACCTTCTCGTGCCCCAGTAGCCGCGAGGCAAGTTCTGTGTCGAAAATCGTCGCGGGGCACAGGTCAAGTTCACGCAACGACGGAAGGTCTTGGCTGGCGGCGTGAAAAATCCATTCCACGTCCCCAATCGCCGTCTGAAGCGGCGCAAAGTCACCGAGCGCTGGGGGATCGAACAGAAAGACTCCCGCGTCGCGGCGGAACACCTGTACGAGATACGCACGTTGTGAATAGCGGAATCCCGAGGCGCGCTCGACGTCGACAGCGACTGGACCGTTGCCGGCAGCGAGGAGTCGACAGGCCGCCTCGAATTCGTTCTGATCGTCAATGACGCTGAACTCAGTCACGCCCTACCTTTCGTGCACCCAAAACGGCGATATTCTCCGAGCCGGGCGGGAGGCCGGCGAGCATGCCGACGAGTTCGGCCCATGCTTCCACGTGCGGCCGGAATGGCTCTTCCGGCGTCCAAGAAGAGCGTAGTTCGATTTGCGCGCCGTCGCCTTCTACGCTCAAAGCTCCAAACCCCTTTGAAAGGGTTTTGGTCGAGGTGCCAGAGGCGGAGTGATAGATGGCATCGCGAGATTCCAGCGCATCTACGAGCCAAGACCACGTGACATCGGCCAAGAGCGGATCAGTGCCGATCTCCGGCTCTAACGGCGCTTGAGCGAACGTGATGACGCGCCACGCTCCACCCCATGCGGAAGGAGCGTCCGGATCATGCAGCAACACGAAGCGTCCCGTCCCGTAAATGGAGTCTCCGTGGTCGTCAGGACGGATGTCTGCAGCCAGCGCAATTGAGAACGGTGCAAGGCCCTGGGGCGAGGGAATCTCACGCACCACGACGTCATCACGGAACACCGTGTCACGCAGTTCAACTGCGGCACGTTCGAAGTGCGCTCCGGCATCGGGGTGTGCGGTCACGGCAACAGGCTAGAGTCAGGAAGCGATGAAGAGTCTCAGGCACGCCGTTACGTTGTTGGTCCCCGCGTTTGTCGCGGTCGGAGCTGCGGTGGCATTTCTTGTCTTCGCTGTAGCGCGAAAGGTCGTCATTCCGAGCGATCGTGCCACCAATACTGAAATTCTCGCGGTTGATACCGGCGCTCAGACGATAGAGCTCTCGAGGACGGCTGACACCGAACTCCCTGGACGATACGGGCTCTTCACAACAGGGACGCACGGGTACGTGAAACTGGGCGCCGTGCTGAGCGCGGATGCGAAGCGCGTTCGCCGAAAGCTGCTCACTCAGATCGAATCCGGCGCAAAGATCGACCGGAGGGCGGGGTTTAGTGGTTGGTATTATGCCGCGCCCAGTGAACTTCATCTGCCATGGGAGCCGGTGCTGATCGGTACGCCGGCAGGACCGTGCCCGGCCTGGCTCTTCTCTGCGGAATCTTCTACTTGGGTCATCCATGTGCATGGGCGCGGGACAACTCGCTCAGAGTGTCTCCGTGCAGTGCCGGTGTGGCACGCGATGGGCTTCCCGAACCTGGTCGTGTCATACCGCAATGACGGTGAGGCTCCGCGCAGCCGCAGCGGGTCGTACTCGCTGGGGGCCACCGAGTGGCGGGATGTGGATGCCGCCGTTTCATATGCGCTGCGCCACGGCGCCACCAAGGTCCTGCTCATGGGATGGTCGATGGGCGGAGCGATCGCACTGCAGACGGCGGTGTCCTCGAGTCATCGCGAGGCAATCATCGGACTGGTGCTGGACTCGCCGGTTGTCGACTGGCGCACGGTATTGCGATTCCAAGCGCGTGAAGAGGGGATTCCCAACCCCCTGCCTGCCCTTGCAATGAACGCACTGGGCTCCCCGTTTACCGCGGGTCTTTCGGGCGCGGAAGCACCTATTGCGTTCGATCAGCTCGACATGGTGGCTCGTGCGGGTGAGCTCTCTGTGCCGATTCTTCTTTTGCACAGCGACGATGACGGCTATGTTCCGTCTGACGCCTCACATGCACTGGCCGAAGCACGCCCGGATCTGGTCACGATGCAGACCTTTACCGTGGCCCGGCACACCATGCTCTGGAACTACGACCAGATCGGCTGGACGACTGCAATCACCGACTGGGCTGTTGCGAATGGCTTTAGTGCAGCTGCGGTCAGCGCTTCTGAGTAACCTGTCGCTTGGCTCGCATCAGCATCCCTGTCATTCCACCGATTCTCAGCGGCGAAACCGCACGAGTGAGTCCGATGCTCTGTGGATAATCGTCGGGGATAGCAAGAACCTCATCGGGTGTGAGTCCGGTGATTCCTTGCACGAGGATGCTCGCAAACGCTCGTGTGGTCGGTGCCTCTGGCGGCGCAGTGGCATGCATGGTGACGACGTCGTCACTCACCTCGACAAAGATGTACACCGGGGATTGGCATTCAGCGACTCGTTCGGTCATCTCTGGATGCTCGGCAATTTCTGCGGAGACCGTGGGAAGTTCGTTCGCGTACTCCAACAGAAGTTGCAGTCGATCGCTCTCGGGGAGGTCGAGGAAGTCGTCGCGGATCTCCGCGAGAATGTCAGGAACATGCATGGCGCTCATCCCTGACATTCTCCCATGCTCAGAGTGAGCCGGGCTCAGCGCCTGTCACGATGGGCACGCGCACTGCGCTTCCCCATTCGGTCCATGAACCGTCGTAGTTGCGCACGTTCTCGAACCCGAGCAGGTGCTTCAATACGAACCATGTGTGGCTGGAGCGTTCTCCGATGCGGCAGTACGCAACGATGTCATCGCCGTCTGCGATTCCTGCCCCGTCACGGTAGAGAGCGTCAAGCTCTGCGCGGGGCCGGAAGCCACCATCCTCGGCGACGGCCTTGCCCCAAGGAACGCTTTGCGCGGTCGGAATATGTCCCGCGCGCAGTGCGCCCTCATCGGGGTACGCCGGGGCAGTGGTGCGCTCACCGTTGTACTCCTCGGGCGAGCGCACATCGATCAGCGGGCCTGTGCCGATGAAAGCGACGACATCGTCCTTGTAAGCGCGTAGCGCCGAGTCGTCACGGGCGACAACGGGGTATGTCGTTGCCGCAACAGTCGACGCTTCCGTCGTAATCTCGCGCCCTTCTGTGATCCAACGATCGCGACCGCCATCGAGGAGGCGGACGTCTTCATGGCCGAAAAGCGAGAAGACCCACAGCGCGTAGGCTGCCCACCAGTTGTTCTTGTCGCCGTAAATCACCACCGTGTCGTCGCGGGAGATGCCCTTGCGGCTTAGTAGCTCAGCGAACCCCTCGCCGTCGACGTAGTCACGCACGACCGGGTCGTTGAGGTCAGTGTGCCAGTCGATTTTTACTGCGCCCGGGATGTGCCCCGTCTCATACAGCAAGACGTCTTCGTCAGATTCGACGACAACAAGCCCCGGCTCGCCGAGGTGAGTCGCGAGCCACTCGGTGGTGACAAGACGACCAGGCTCTGCGTAGTCGGCAAACTTCGCTGATGAAGAATCGAACTCGATGGTCACTGGGGCTCCTCGATGGTGGTGAGTGAAAGCTGTAGCTGTGGCGGCGTAGTGTTGAGCCGTCCCCTACGACGATAGAGCCGTTCGGCGTGCCCGGTACCCGTTCTGTAAGACTTCGACACAGGAAACGAATGACATCCACGATTAGTCCGAACGTTGTGCACCTCACGGAGCGTCAGCCGGTCGTTACCGGTGCGGAGATGCTGGCGAGTCTTGTGCCGCCGCCACAGTTCGATTCTGCCACTTTCGATAGCTATCGCTCTGACGATGAATACCCCTCACAAGGCGAAGCGAAAGAGCTACTGCAGCGCTTTGCTGGCCGGGCAGCGCCGACGAAACGCGGCGGCCTCTTTAGTCGTGCGAAGAAAGAGCCACAGCTGAAGCCCGGTGTGTATCTGGATGGCGGATTCGGCGTCGGTAAGACGCACCTGCTGGCCGCGATCTATCACGCGATGCCAGCCCGCCGGAAGTACTTCGGATCATTCATCGAGTACACCGCACTGGTCGGCGCGCTGGGCTATCGCAACACCGTTGACCTCCTCCGCGGCGCCGATCTGCTCTGTATTGACGAGTTCGAACTCGACGATCCCGGCGACACGATGGTCATGACCCGCCTGCTGGGGGAGTTGGTTGCGTCTGGTACTCGGTTGGCTGCAACATCGAACACTCCGCCAAACGCGCTCGGAGAGGGCCGCTTCGCCGCTCAGGACTTCCTGCGCGAGATCCACGCGATGTCCGACAGCTTTGAGACGATCCGCATCGATGGCGTCGACTTCCGTCAGCGTGCGCTGGACGGACATGCGATTAGCCTGGATGCCGCCGAGTACGACGCTCGGATCTCTGCAGCTGCGAGCGCCAGTGCGGCCTCTGATGATGACTTCGAAGAGGTCATCCGCCACCTTGCCAAGGTGCATCCCTCCCGGTATATCCGGCTGATCGACGGCATCTCGCTTGTCGGACTTCGTGACGTTCACGTGCTGACTGACCAGTCAGAGGCTCTTCGTTTCGTTGCGTTCGTTGACCGCGTCTACGACGCGCAGTTGCCGCTCATCGCAAGCGGGGTGAGCCTGGACCAGGTCTTCGCCGAGGAAATGCTCGGCGGTGGCTACCGCAAGAAGTACCTGCGCGCGATCTCACGCTTGAACGCGTTGACACATTCTGCGCAGCCGTCGAAGGCCGCGTAACGCGATGGTTACACGCAGAGCACGGGCGTAACGCCGAGGAAACATTCCACGCGCATTTCGGAAACGGGGCCTCGCCACACTGAAGTCTCAATTACTTCGGATGTGAGGTTTTCCTATGGATGCTCCCGGCAACATCTCGTGGGGTATTACCGCGACAGCACTTGTTCTGCTGATGACACCAGGCGTCGCTTTCTTCTACGGCGGTCTTGTGAAGGCGAAGAGCGTCGTCAGCATGATGATGATGAGCTTCGGCTCCATCGGGCTGGTTGCGGTGCTGTGGATTCTGTTCGGCTTCTCGATGAGCGCCGTCAACAATCCTGCGCAGTTCGCCGGTAACCCTTTCGCTGACTTCGGTCTCAGCAGTCTCGCGAGCAGCGAAAGCTCAAACGTCGCCCTGCTCGGCGTCGCCTACGGTGCGACGTTCGCCATCATCACCATTGCGTTGATCTCTGGTGCGATCGCGGATCGCGCGAAATTCGGCAGCTGGCTGATCTTCGCGGGTGTGTTTGCGACCGTTGGCTACTTTCCGATCGCCGCGTGGGTTTGGGGCGGTGGATGGATCATGGAGCTTGGCACGACCATATTCGGTGCAGACAGCGGCATTGCTGTTATTGACTACGCAGGTGGGACAGCCGTGCATATCAACGCGGGTGCCGCCGCGCTTGCGCTCGCCCTTGTGCTGGGCAAGCGCATCGGATTCCAGAAAGGCATTCTGAAGCCGCACAACGTGCCATTGACGCTTCTCGGCGCTGCACTGCTGTGGTTCGGGTGGTTCGGGTTCAACGCGGGCGCTGAGTGGCTTTCCGACGATATGGGTGGTGTCGGCCTCATTGCCCTGAACACCCTTGGTGCCACTGCGGCCGCGATTCTGGGCTGGATCTTGATTGAGCGTTTCAAGGACGGCAAGGCGACGTCGGTGGGTGCGGCGTCCGGTGCTGTTGCGGGTTTGGTCGCGATTACTCCTGCGTGTGCCAACTTGACTCCGGGCTGGTCGCTTCTGCTGGGCGCGCTTTCTGGAGTCGCGTGTGCTCTTGCAGTCGAGCTCAAGTTCCGCCTCGGATTCGATGACTCGCTCGATGTGGTCGGCATCCACCTGGTCGGCGGTCTGCTGGGCACGATCTATCTCGGATTCTTCGCGACCGGTCAGGGACTCTTCGTCGGCGGCGACCTGCGTCTACTCGCGGTGCAGGTTATCGCAGCGCTCGGAGTGCTGGTGTACTCGTTCGTGGTGGCCTACATCATTGGTTCCGTCATCCAAAAGACCATCGGCTTCCGCATCACGAACGAAGACGAGATCGCTGGCGTCGACTCTGTCGTGCACGGCGAAGAAGGATACGCACTCGTCGAGGCATGACACGGAACTCAGATGCCGCTCGATAAGGTGGCTGGGTGAGTTCCAAGAACACCTGGTCGCGGATCGCGAGTGCCATCTTCACCGCCCTGATCGATGGCATGTCCCGGTCGCGCAAAAGCGCGCCGGGGCATCCTCGTTCCTCATCTCGCTCACCTTCGAAGCCGTCGGCCGAGCATGAGGCCGTGCGTGAGCGGGGGAGTGAGACGGTGCAGGTCGACCCCGAACGCATTGATCAACTCAGCGTCCAGTACAGGCCGGAGAAGGACGGCTCGCCTGATTCTGGCGAGATCATCTGGACGTGGGTTCCCTACGAGGAAAACGATGGGCGCGGCAAAGACCGGCCCGTGCTCGTTATTGGTCGACAGTCAGCGGATCGCGTCTACGCCGTGCGGATGACGAGCAAGTCACACGATCGTGACCGGGACTATCTCTCCATCGGAAGCGGGGCGTGGGACTCCCAGGGACGTGAGTCCTGGGTCGACATCGAGCAGCTCTACCTCGTGCCCGAGCAGGGGATGCGACGTGAAGCGGCGATTCTCGATCGTGGCCGTTATGACCGCGTCGCTTCAGCGCTCGTCAAACGATACGGCTGGGCGCGCACCCGCTGAGGTCGGCTATGCGTCCGCAGCAGTGAGGCTCTGCGGCGGCTCGGATTGGCCTACCGCGACAACAGGCTGTCCAGTCCAAGGATCCCAGCCCAGATCAGTTCTGACGCGCTCGGCCCAATCAGCGGTGGTGTAGAGGTACTTCTGCGGATGGTCCGGGAACACGGCGTGGATCCACGTGATGTACGCGAGCTCCGCCCAGTCCGATGCGAGAGAGGCCTGCACTGAGCCGTCGTCCGTCGCAATGCGGAAAACAATCCGTGAAGGGCCACCCCATTCGATCGACTGGATCAGGTTCCAGCCCCAAGTGAGGAGACCCTGGGTCGCGTCTTCGATATAGAGCCCGTGAGTGCTGACGGTGAGGGCGCCGTTGGGGATGAAGTCCATCCAACGAGGCTGCGCGTCCTTGTGGGCTCGACTGGCACTGAACATATTGACTGCGATGGTGCCGACGGCAAGTCCTGCCATCTGTGCTGTGCCTGTGGAGTTGCCAAACCCCGTGCCCACCACTGGTGTCTGAGATGCCGTGTAGGAGCCATCACCTGGTGCATCCCATACGTGGATGGCGCAGCCGCCGGATGCCATCATCACTTCATCGTTCGCGATGAGCGGGCGCACCGGCCGCATACTTTGGCGCGGCAGAACCTCGAGATCGCTTCGGACGTACGATCGGCCTTCAAATTTTTTCTGCAACGTCACAGCGTGCAGCACTGCGACGTCTGCGTTCGATAACACGCGGTGAGCCCCCTCGATTTAACCGGCGGTGCAATCGGATGCATCGCCGGTTGAAACGCTATTGGAATTCGTGCCGTCGTGCAAAGACCGCCATGCTGCTCGCCGCTCGTCTGCTTGATGGGGCCGAAGCGCCCCGTGATGGGGTTGGTTCAGTTTCGCCCTGCGGCGACTGCGGGTAGCAGCGCCGGGAACGCGAGCACGACCATGTCGACCAGCTCTTTCATCGGACGCGTCAGCGGGTCAGTTGCGGGGACACCTAGGTCCAGTTCGATCTCGTCGATCGCCCTGGCGAGCTGATCACGCGTGAGGTTTTCGTGATTGACCGTCACTCCGATCACCCTGGTGTCGGCGAAGGCCTCGATCAGCGCAACTTCGGCCGCGACTTCTGGCATCGGCATCATTGGAAAATCACCGAGCACGCTTCGACCTGGTGCGTGCTGCACGATGACTCCTGCGGGTCGACTGCCGCGCAGAATATGTGCGGAGGTCAGATACGCCGGGTGGCTCAATGCGCCCTGGCCTTCCACGATGATGATGTCTGGATTCTCGCCTTCGAAAGCAGCGACGACCTGATTTTCGACTTCTCCGGAACAGAACTGCGGCACGAGAGCATCGAGGGCAACGCCATAGCGCCCGCCTTGGATGATTGTGGTCTGTCCAGTTCCCACCAGTACCGCGCGGATACCGTGGTCATTGAGCGCCTGGACCAAGAGAGTTGCTGTGGTCCGCTTGCCGATGGCGCCATCGGTTCCCAATACAGCAATCCGTGGGCACGTAACATCGAAGATCCGGCCCGAGAAAAGGTGAAGATCCTTCTTTTCCTTCGGGCGCCGCACATCGGTGATGGTGACGCCAGCGATGAGGGCTGCGGCAACGAATTCGGCGTCATCGTTCAAAAACTCATGGAGACCGTTGATGATGTGCATGCCGTGAGCGATGCCGTCTAGCAGTACGACGCGTTGGGCATCCGAGAGCAGACCATCTGCGGGGGCTACTCCACAGATGAGATACTTCGGAACATAGCCCGCGTGTGCGATCGCTTCGGCAAGGTTTACGAGAATCGGGATGCCGTTCTCACTGCCGTCCAGAAAACTGCCGGCGTCTACGCCCGCGTGCCGGCTGTCGATGACGCTGAGAATTTCGTATTTCTCAGAGTGACGAACCAAGCCGTTCGCAGTCTTACCGTCCTGCTCACCAAACTGGCCCTCGCAGTAGATGATCGCGGTGGAGGTGTTCTGGGTATACGGGTGCACGGGAATCGGGGCTCCTTGGATAGTCCAGAGGAGGCGACGGAGAACGAAATGGCCTAGTGCAGGCCCGTTGGTCGACGAGAAGTCTTCCCTGACGCCGACAAGATGTCGACTTCGCTCAACATAACAGTGCTTCCTGCGAGTTCTGCCCGAACCCATCCGATACGGCCGTCGCACCGAACCTCTTGAGACAGTCGCTGTTTCGCGGCTCGACTCTCAAGGAGGCATCATGCGTTTCATTCCGACCAAGGTCCACGGAGTTCTCGACTATCTTGTCGGCATCGCTCTGATCGCAGCACCATGGCTGTTTGGCTTTGCTGCAGTGGGCGGTGCGGCCGTCATCATCCCGATTGTGCTTGGCGTCGGGCTCATCGTGTACAGCCTGTTCACGAAGTACGAATGGGGCCCTTTCGGATTCATTCCGATGCCCGTACACCTCGTCTTTGACATCGTGGCGAGCCTGTTCCTCGCGCTGTCTCCGTGGATCTTCGGTTTCGCGGGTGAGGCACTGAACGTGTGGCTTCCGCATGTCGTCGTGGGTGCCACAGTGATCGTGGTGGTGTTGTTCTCTCAGCCGCAGCCGGCGACGCAAGCGCGTCCCAACACTCGCCGCGCGTGATTGAGAAGGCCCGGAAACTCTCGATTCCTGAGTGATTTCCGGGCCTCCATCTGGTCTCGGAACACTCAAAAGGCCAGAATGGTCGCATGGGGGAGTACACGAGGCCGGTTATCGAAGCGGCCGAGTACCGAGATGACGAAGGCCACGTCATTGAGTACGGCAATCGATGGGCAACCAATGGCGGCACCCCACCCGAAGATAGCTACTCAGTTGAGGATCACCCGGAGCGATTCGCGCCTTTGCTTGCTGTGGCAGCAGCGCTCATCGACTATCTCGGTTCCCATTACGAGGTTGAGGTTGAGGAGGGGCATCACCTCATCGACGAAATGTGGCGTGCACCGCGAGTAGATCAGACGGTGCGTGTCGTGCGGCTTATGCCGATAGGCGACGCTTGCGCCACCCTCACCTTCGTCCTCACCGACTATCCCATGGTGCGTGTGTACGCAGGTGTGCTGTTCACGGAGTTCTACCCCTCATGCGGTTGCAACGCCTGTGATGAGAGGTGGGAGGACGCTGCAGAAGAGCTGGAATGGCAGGTGTTCTCGATCGTTGGTGGCGGATTCTCCGAGGCCGTGAGTGAACCTCGCCGTGCGAAATGGAGCTACGATCGCGGCCGGGGTTTCGTCAAGGGCATGGGGCAGACAGTCTCTCACCGGCTTCGTGCTCTCGACGGAGAATCTGATCGGGGCGGTCAGTCCCGAGCTGAGGATGTGCCGCGAGCGCTGCTCCAAAGCGCCCGCAGCACGCTCGATGTCGTGGCGAGCGTTAGCGCTGATGGCAATTGGTTGCCCTGGCCGCTGAGGCGCGGTGGTGCCGACTAAATATGGTGGGCGATGCGGGACTTGAACCCACGACCTCTTCCGTGTGAAGGAAGCGCGCTACCAGCTGCGCCAATCGCCCATGACCCTTGGGGTCGAGAATCGATACTACCGGAATGAAACAGCCTGATTCGACCACTTCGCCAGACACGCGCGAGATCCGAGTTCGGTTTTGCGTCCGGGAATTGATCGGCTAATGTTTTACGAGTGCCCGGTTCGCCGGAAACAAAATGCGGATGTAGCGCAGTGGTAGCGCATCACCTTGCCAAGGTGAGGGTCGCGAGTTCGAATCTCGTCATCCGCTCGAGTGCAAAGAATCCCTCCGGGGAATCACAGCACGTGGGGTCAATCCACACGGTGGCGTGGCCGAGCGGCTAGGCACCGGCCTGCAAAGCCGTTTACACGGGTTCGAATCCCGTCGCCACCTCACGGCACAACTAAATAGCCTGAATAGGCGCGATTGGCGCAGCGGTAGCGCGCTTCCCTGACACGGAAGAGGTCACTGGTTCGATCCCAGTATCGCGCACACTTAAGCCCCCGGTTTTCCGGGGGCTTTCATCATTTTTTGGTAAGCGTGGGCTGAAACATGGGCTGGGCGACACCCTGATTACGCACGTGTTGTGAGTAGTTACTCCCGCCAGCAACAGACAGTGCAGTACGGTTCCTGGATGGACGGACGACCGGACCCGCTCACATGCCCAAACGACGGCGTTCTGCTACGTGACGGTGATACCGGGCTCGAGAGCCCCCTGTGCAGCCCTGTGGCGCCGTATCCCGCGATAGAACGCCCTGCAGGTGCAAGATGACACTCACCCAGCATCCACGGGGGCTGACGAAGGCGCACGTTAGGTTGAGCGCGTGGCAGAAATCGATATCCCGACCTTTCTGACGAGCGTTGGCGGCAGCTTGATCGTCTCGTACATCGGCGTGCGCTACTTCACTGGAGCGAAGATCCGTGCCGAACGATCCGACACTGCGCGACGTCAACTTCGCGCAGTTGTTGGTCCATGGCTGAAGTCCGCGTCCTCGTACGCGGGGCGCAAGAAGCGAACGCCTATGCGGGAAATCGCTGTGGCTCATGCACAGGACGGCGTGGATGCCTTGACCGTGCTGCGGATCGCAGAAGATCTTCCGGTCTGGCGTCGTGCGCTCGTGCGCCGACGATGCCGACGAGTGTTTGGAGAGAAATGGACGAGTTTCGCGATCCGCGAGTTGCCTTCAACGGGTGACGCGTCAGAGAGCGGCTGGCAGATCACGGCAATGGCGCTTTTCGAAGACCATGACGGGGTGGGGGTCGTTGGCGCAGGGAAGCCGCGAGTTAGCTTCAGCTCAGGGCTTATACAGCGGGCCTACGCATCGACGACTTCACAGGATGCAAAGAACTTGGCTCGGGAGCTTTCGAAACTGAGAAACGCGCGATGACGCTATGCGCACGGCCATGAAGACCCGCTCGCTCCTCAGGGAGCATGGGTACAACGTGGCACCGGCCACGGACATACGCTCAAATGCGTTGCGCAGTACACTCCACTCATGGAGAAGGAGAACGGCGGGAAGCGATTGTCGCGGCTCGATGAGTTACGGGCGAAGTACGGCTACTCGGCGCCATCAGAGGTACAGCCGCCACGCTTCCCGACCCAGTCCGATTCTCCGCCAGAGCGAAAGCTACATGCGGGTGCCTCTCGTCACACGTTCTTCTTCTACCGTGGCATCCGCCCCGACGGCAGCATTCAACGGTTTCCACGACTATGGAGAGTTATCTTCATCCCCAGTGCCGTGTTGCTGCTGATTGGAACCATATTCCTGAGCTTCGCCTTTGCCGTCGGCGTACTTATTATCCTGGCGGGCCTAGCAATCACAGCGCTCACGTTCGCGCTGTTCCTCCTCTGGATGCTCTTCGGGTATAGCCCTCCGCCCTTCGAAAAACAGACGAGGCTTGAGCGCTGGCTGAACGAGCCCGTTTACTGGACCAAATGATGGCTCTCGTTGACGGATTCGACGTAGCCGAAACACCGCGCTGCCCCACTGACGGTGTGCTGCTGGGTAAGGTTGACGGTGGGTGGGAGCCCGGAATGCCGCAGGTTTGAACCGGCGATGTCAGGGCCTATGCCACCAGAGTTCGGCCGGGCGAGCAATAGGGGTGGCTAGTACTTGGGCCCTCGGGTCTATGCTGACGGCCGTGAGCAAAGCTCGAACAATCGCGACACTGAGCGTCCTCGCTGTGATCGCACTTCCAGCGTGTGCGGCGCCCCCGCCAGAGCCGAGCGCCGCCGAGAAGGCATGCGTGAGGCTTTCGGAAATTCTGCATGGAAACCTGGACGACATCGACGAAATTCAAGATTATGTCGCCTCGGCCGGCTACATCGGTGAGGCGATGAACGGGCGAGTGTGGTCGTCTTTCGATAAGTTAGCGGACGATCTCGGCAAGCCAATCGTCCCGTCGGAAGTCTCTGCAGAGCGGAATGTTCTCGTGAATCGCATTCGGAACGTTGCTTGGGCGGGGAGACAAGATACCCGCGCCCCTGTCCATGACTGGGGACCGGGCGCTCTCGAAGCCCCACCATTCTTGCCTAATGCGGTTGATGAAATGGTTGATGCCGCCTTCGAGCTTGATGAGGAATGTGAGGCTATCGTCGGCGGCTGAGTCGGCTTCACCCGAACGTTTTTGTGAGCGTCCATCTCAGCGCGGACTGCGCCAGCAACTGCACGCTGCAAGTCCAACTCATGCACGGGGATTCTCAGTCGGCAGAGATCGAAGCCATCATTCACGCTCCTCAACCATAATTACGGGTTTGCTGTTCGCGTAGGAGGGGACGAGATGGCCGCGTCGAATGATCTGGCGAATTCCCTCGAGGCTGTATCCAGTTGCCTTCGCCGCTTCGGGCAGTGTTAATGCCAGAGGTGGTGGTAAGAGCTATACGCCGCTGCGGGTGAGCGTTCCGACATCCTCGCGATGGAAGCCGGAACATGGGCAGGGTTCCACGAGAGCGACGAACCCTTGCATATCCTCGCGCGAGCTCTTTGGGAGCTACCCGGTCTTGGTCCATGGATCACCGTCGGGCGCCAGCGTCGCGGCGCCGGACGCCACGCGGCCAACTGATCGATCGGCCGTAAGGAACGACGGGCTTGGGCCCACGCCCCTAAGGTGCGCTGTCCGCTGGCCGGACAAAAGTGACGTAGCGCTAATCTGATCTCATGCCTCTGAATCGTCGACGAGATTCGCTAGTCCTGCTGGTTGCTGCCCTCGCGTGCTTGACCGCCTGCGCTCCAGCGACCTCACCAGAGGAAGTCTTCCTAGAGCGTGTACGAAGTGACACCCCATCGGACGGTGTCTCGGACGATGACATCCTTTCGCTCGGAGACGAGATGTGCACGATCGCCGAAGACTTGACCGGGGACGAGATAGAAGACACCCTCGACTACCTGGTATCGATCATCGATGACCCCGAACTCGCGGCTACTTCGGTTGCCGTCTCGGTCCACGCGCTTGTGCACCTTTGCCCCGAGCAGGGAGAAAAAGTCCGCGACTAACTCCGCTCAACGACGAAAGACCCCCACCCGGCCCGAAGGCTAGGCGGGGGTCTTATCTTGTCAGCTCAGCGGTGTGCGAGCTCGAGCTGCGAGAACAGCTCTTCAGTTTCATTCGTCAAGTAGTGTCCGAGGGTCTTCATGATGGTCTCGATGCTGTCGGAGCCGATAAACACGATCTCAAATTCCGAGTGACCAACGTGCTTCGCTTCTTCCGCGGCGTATGCCTCACGCGATGGAATCTTGGGCCTCCACGCTGTCGTTGTGAATTTTTCGTATCTCATCTTTGAGCGTCATGCCCAGAAGCTACAGCTCGGACCGGTAACGGAAAAGAGCCCCGCAGCCTGCCGGATGCCGATGCCAAGGTGCTCGATACGTTGCGATCGCTCATCGCTGAGATCGCGTAGGAAACGCGTGCCAAATCAGCGAGGGTGTCGGCATGTCGAAAACATGACGATCAACAAACGACGACTCACTCACCTTTGACGTGTACAAGAGCGAAGGCTGGCGTACGCACCGCTCGTTTGCCGAGCGAATGATCCTGTATGCTCCAAAGCACGGTCACTGGTTGAAGCCCTCGGGAGCCCCAGCTTCAGTTGTCACCTGCTGGTTTATTGTCGGACTTTTTGTCCTCTATGTAGCGTTCTTCGCAGTGCAATCCTACGGAATTAGCTTCCCGAATCTGCGAGAGGTGGCGGTACATATGAAAGAAGCAATTCACTTCTGGTCAGCATCCGTGCTGGCCATAGCGGCAACTGGAGCATGGACTTGAGCTCGTGAACGGTAGTGAGCGTTACTCCATCGTGGATTAGAGCACCGACGCATGAAAGAGCCCCGCCAGTTCGAAGACCCCAGCGGGGGCATGGAGTCGCCACAGTTCCGTTTTCCCCAACTACGGCGAGGCTTCGCCCCAAGCGATTCGAAGCGCGCGCGATGCCACGAGTTGCGTTTCCTCGCGCGATGATGGTGGCACCGAATCGTCATCAAATCGGTTGAGCACAACATCCACGATTGCATCTGTGTCGCGCAGCTGCAGGTGTTTAACGAGGAGGCTGATGTCATCAAAATCTTTGGCGCGAAAGGCTCTCAGCTTCATCGCGAGCATGTCACGCGGTGAAGCTACCTGCACGGTGAGGCCGCCATAAATAAGTTGGGCATAGGGTGCGTCGTGCTCACCGGGGATATACCCGCCCGCATTACTGCTCAACCAGTTCGGCGGCAGGCTCATATCCGACGCCATTTCAGCGGCCACCTGCTCAATCAGATCCCACTCGCGGGAGACGGCATCGATGTCCGCCGTGCTGGTCTTGCGTCCGTAGCTCACCACCATCGCGGCGCCACCCACGACGTATAGCGTTGCGCGACGTCCGCGAGCTGCAATTCGCTGTCCCATCTCGCGTAGCAGGTTGATAACCACGTCATGGGAGAGCGAAAATTGACTAGGCAACCGCCAGATCGTTCGCCGTCAGCCAGATGTTCCGGGAGGCGAAGAGATGAGGAGTTGCTGAGCGAATCTCAGCCCGCCAAGCGTCATCAAGGTATTGTTCAGGAGCGAGGTACGTCGCGTGATCGAGTGCGGCAACCCGTGTCCATGCGGGGGCCGTGACCCCGCGATTGAAGCTGTATGCCATTGCGGACAGCAACAGAGCATCCCAAGCGTCGTGTCCTGAGAGAGCGAACAACGATTCTTCGAACTCGAAACGGTCGTTCGCTGCTTCGCTGATCAATCGGCGCGCGAAGTCGGCGTCATCATCGCGGAGCGCGCGTGACATCGCTTCAAAGTACCGACTAGAACTGGCCATGCTCACATGGTAGCGATTGAACCTGTGCAACGCCATGAGAACGCTACACTTTCGAACAATCCGCATACGCCCTCCGCTCTGGTGGGGGCGGCAGTGACCCAGAACGCGCGGTTGAGCCTCCCCGAGCAGACCTACGGGCTGCGATTTCATCAATCGGATCACCCGTCTTCTTAGTCATACCCTCAAGCTCAGCAATCGACGCATCAAGCGCACGCCACTGATTCATCAACGAAGCCCGCTTATCCGGGTCAGCCTCATTCATCGAGTCTCGCATGAGGGCCCGTGCAGTCTTCAAGTCATCGATTCGAGCCATCAGAGCCACCTCCCCGACCTGACAAATCCCCGTGTGTGAAAGTCTCGCAATGCCGCGGGTGCGACTAGACGGTGGGGGAGGGGCGGGGTGCCCCGGGTGCCTTGTGGGGTTCCTATTTGACCTTCCCTGCCTCGCCAGCCCGAAGACCAGCGGGGCTCATCATTTCTTACTGCCGTCGAAGACGACCACGCGTCACACTCACCGCAGCATCGTCGTAGCTTTTGATTCGTCCATCTGCTTCGACCTGCATGCGGCCAATGAGTAGGTTATTCACATCCACGATGACCAACTCGGACGGCATCTGAACGCTGCCGCCTGATGAACCCGAACCGCCAACATCGAGCATCTGCCCGGTCTTCTGCAAGATACCGATGTTCCGGTCACGATCCTGCGCACGCCCAGAGATATACGTCTCCCAAGGAACACCCATCTCCTTTTCCGCGAGGATTCGGTCACGATCCTGGATGCCACCATTGACGCCGGCATAAATCCCAGACGCGAAACCACCCGACGCGAAGTGCTTCATCCCATTCGCATACATGCGGCCCTGGAAGTTGTAACCAGGATCGATCGTCTTGTTCCCGATCGTGATCGTCTCAACAGTCACCGAACGGTAATTCGGGATAGCTGACAGAGAGTCCCGCAGACGCTGCAAGGTTGCCTCAGCCCTTCTATGCGGGCGCTGAATCAGTACGGGGACTTTGCGCTGTGTCAATGGGGCAGACGCAGTGCCCGTGACACGCGACGCTATGAGCCCACCACTGGAATGGAGACTCACATGTCAGACCCACAGGAACACAACGATGATCGCTCCTCGGTTGAGGGCATCGACCCTGATCTCGGGGTGAGCACATCTCCCGCTGAGGATGAAGACGCCCAAGACAACGCAGAGCCATCCGCTGAGGATCCAGTGGATGTCGAGGACCTTCCCTAGCTTTCATGAACCCGAAGCGCGGGCAGCGCAGACGATTACGTTCCCTCGTCAATAGCGGCAAGAAGTCGCCATCCGCCGCGCGGTTAGTCCTTGCTGTCAAGACCGCCGTTGCTGCTGCAGTGGCGTGGTATCTCGCGCCCTATGTACCGCTCGCAGATAACGACTATTCCTACTACGCACCGCTGGGTGTGCTGGTCAGCATGTATCCCACTCTGGCGGGCTCGGCCCGCGCCGGCGTACAAGCAATCATCGGCCTTGTGCTGGGCATTGCCCTCGGTATCGGTGGGCTCGGGCTCGTGCTGTTGGGCGCTCCAGGAGTCGTGTCTGTTGCAGCCGTAATCTGCATTGGCATCCTGTTCGGTGGGATACGCGCATTGGGAGCAGGAAGCGGATGGGTGGCTATCGCCGGGCTTTTCGTCCTTCTGATTGGCGGCCCGGCTGCAGAAGAATTCTCTGTGAGCTACCTGTTCACGATGGCTTTCGGCGTGCTGGTCGGAGTACTCATAAATTTCGTGGTCTTCCCGCCGCTATACCTGCAGCGTGCATCGTCGCGTCTCTCGACCCTGCGCGATGCCACGGCCTCGGCGCTCGGCGAACTCGCCCATGCGATAACCCAGGAACCGGTCAAGCCGGAAGACATTCGCGAGGCGACTAGTGGTCTCGCAGCGATGCTCACCGCGGTGGAAGGAGAAGTCGGTGAGGCGGAAGAGAGCCGAAAAGGAAACCCTCGTGGACGACGTCGACGCGAGGGTCATGCGCTGATGTCCTTGCGAATGACCGCGATCGAGCGCACGACGCACTCGGCTATCGAGCTCGCTGACACGCTAGTCAACGCAGTCGAAGACGGATCGCTCCCTGAAATAGCGACTCGTCACGCGCTCGCTGACGCTACTCGCGTCTGCGGAGAGCTGGTGACGGCGCCCGTTGACGACAGCGCTGCCGACGAGAAGATCGCTCGGGCTACGAGTCACGTCGACGATGCGGTGGCCAGGTTAAATCGGCACGCTGATTCCGCCGAGACCCCCGATTATTCAACCGCTTACGCATATGCCGCGCTCATCGGCGTCCGGCGAATCGTTGATGCGTGTCGCGAGTTCGCCGCAGCGAGAGCAAACACATGAGATACTAGATATGTTCACGAGTCGTCCCTTCTAGACGAACGTGATCAACGCGCCCGTGGACTTCCACTCCACGGGCGCACCTTTTGTTTACAGCCCGGTATCCCAACCAATGGGTGCAGACCGCTAATGTGGGGCGGAATACTCAGAGGGGGACTCATGAAAAAGTATTACTCGATTGGTGCCGCGCTTGTGTTGGCACCGCTGCTGCTTACCGGATGCTCATTCTCGGCGAATCTCACGACGCCCGCGCAGTCCGTCGCAGACCAGGCAGCGCAAGCGTTGCAAGATCAACTCGGCACAGATTTCGCTCCTGAAATGAACTGTGGAGACGACGACATTGCGCTCGTGAACGGTACTGAAGTCGACTGCATCCTCACCGACCCGAGCAACGGATTCGAATACGACACAACTGTCACGCTCTCCGAGGTAGACGGCACAAACTTCCACATCGACGTGCAGGTGGCAGAAACAGCGAACAACGCCGAATAGTAGCGTCGAGCGTTCAATGACGCTCTAACGGGCGAGTAGCCTAGAAGCGACCAAGATGGAGAGTTTCTGTGCCTGAAAACGCCCAGCCGACTGACGGCTTCGCCCTGTTCTCTGACCGATCCGTTGTTGCCATGCGCGTTAACGGCGAACTCAAGGATCTTGCGACGACAGTGAGCACGTCCGACGAGGTCGATGCGGTCACTATCGACAGCCCCGACGGCCTCGATATTTTGCGCCACTCGACCGCGCACGTACTCGCACAGGCAGTGCAACGCATCAACCCACAGGCGAACCTCGGCATCGGTCCGCCGATCAGTGATGGTTTCTACTACGACTTCGGCGTGGAGACCCCGTTCACGCCAGAGGATATGAAGGCGATCTCCAAGGAGATGCAACGCATCATCCGTGAAGGCCAGCGTTTCGTGCGCCGCGTCGTGACGGATGACGAGGCCAGGGCAGAACTCGCCGATGAGCCATTCAAACTCGAGCTGATCGGCCTCAAGGGCGGCAGCAAAGAAGCCGCTGAAGGCGCATCCGTCGAGGTGGGCGCTGGCGAGCTGACGATCTACGACAACACGACCAAAGACGGCGAGGTTGCGTGGAAAGACCTCTGCCGTGGCCCGCATCTGCCCAGCACACGCATGATCGGCAACGGCTGGGATCTCACCCGCAACGCCGCCGCATACTGGCGCGGCAGCGAGAAGAACCCGCAGTTGCAGCGCATCTACGGCACAGCGTGGCCGACCAAGGACGAGCTCAAGGCATATAAAGAGCGGATGGCCGAGGCTGAGCGCCGTGACCATCGCAAGCTCGGCGTCGAGATGGATCTGTTCTCGTTCCCGGATGAAATCGGCTCTGGTCTTGCGGTATTCCACCCCAAGGGTGGCATCATCCGTTACGAGATCGAAGAGAACTTGCGCCGGCATCTGCTGCGCAACGGTTACGACGTCGTCAACTCTCCACACATCACGAAGAAGGATCTGTTCGAGACGTCCGGTCACCTCCAGACCTATGCCGACGGCATGTTCCCGCCGATGCACCTCGATGAGGCGCGTGATGAAGACGGAAACATCACTCGCCAGGGTCAGGATTACTACCTGAAGCCCATGAACTGCCCCTTCCATAACCTGATCTTTCGATCGCGCGGCCGTTCCTACCGCGAGCTGCCGTTGCGCTTGGCTGAGTTCGGCACTGTGTACCGCTACGAGAAGAGTGGCACGCTCTCTGGCCTCACCCGCGTGCGTGGCCTCACTCAGGACGACGCACACATCTACGTCGCTCAGGACCAGGTGCGTGACGAACTCACCACCAACCTCAACCTCGTTTTGGATCTGCTCCGCGACTACGGTCTCAACGATTTCTATCTCGAGCTCTCCACAAACGAAGAAGGCAATCCGAAGTTCCTCGGCGCCCCCGAGCAGTGGACAAACGCGATCGAAACGCTGCGTGAGGTCGCTGTGGCATCCGGTCTCGAACTCGTCGACGATCCGGGCGGAGCCGCTTTCTACGGCCCCAAGATCTCGGTGCAGGCACGCGACGCGATTGGTCGCACCTGGCAGATGTCGACCATCCAACTCGACTTCAACCAGCCCGAGCGGTTTGAACTCGAATACACCGGGCCTGACGGACAGAAGCACCGTCCTGTGATGATTCACCGCGCCCTGCTCGGCTCGGTCGAGCGCTTCTTCGCAATCCTCCTCGAGCACTACGCAGGTGACTTCCCGGTATGGCTGGCCCCGATGCAGGTCGTCGGCGTTCCGGTTGCCGAGGAGTTCAGCGGCTACCTCGACGATGTGATCGGACAGTTGCGCGCGGAAGGCGTGCGCGCAGAGGTCGATCACTCCGATGACCGGATGCAGAAGAAGATCCGCAATCACACCACCGGCAAGGTTCCACTGATCCTGATCGCGGGGGAGAAGGACCGGGATGCCGGAACTGTCTCTTTCCGCTTCCGTGACGGCACCCAGCAGAACGGAGTGCCGATTGCGGATGCTGTCGCCCGTATTCGCGCGGCGATCGCCTCGCACGCCCTCGTGCACACCGTGGAGGACTTGGCGTGACAGCCGGGACCGTCGAGGGCACCGGAGACTTTGCTGGCGTTCCAGATGAGTTTCAACGGCTCTGGACCCCGCACCGGATGGCGTACATTCAGGCGGGGCCCGAGCCTCTCCGCGAAGAGTGCCCTTTCTGCGAGGCTCCGAAGCATCCTGACGCCGAGCGGTTGATCGTCGCGCGCGGCAAGACCGCCTACGTGCTGCTGAACCTGTTCCCGTACAACTCGGGGCACCTGCTCATCTGTCCGTATCGCCACATCGCCACCTATGACCAGGCAACGGCGGAAGAGGTTGCCGAGATCGGCGCCCTCACGCAGACGGCCATGCGCGTGCTTCGCGATGTCTCACACTGCGATGGGTTCAACCTCGGAATGAATCAGGGAGCCGTCGCCGGCGCCGGCGTGGATGCACACCTGCACCAGCACATCGTGCCCCGGTGGAAGTCTGACTCGAATTTCTTCCCGATCATCGCGAAGACGAAGGCGCTGCCTCAGTTGCTGGGTGAGGTACGCGCGGCCGTCGCTGAGGCGTGGCCGGTCAGCGAACCTGACGCGCGCTGAACTGCATCTTCGGGTGCGCGTACGACTCTTGCGCCTCGATGAGCTTGAGTTCACGGTCGCCCGAGTCCAGGGTCAGCTGCAGCAGATCAAAAACGCTTGACGCGGTGCGCTCCAGTGCAGTCTGCGCGCTGCCTGTTTCGACGTAGTGCGCGGTGAACAGCGCTGCGGTCACGTCGCCGGATCCGTTCGCCTTCATCGGCAGAAACGGCGTCTGCACGATCCATGCACCCGTGTCGTCAACAGCGAGCATCTCAATGGTGCCGTCTTCACGATCTGGCCGCTCAACACTGGTCACGAGGACAGTGCGCGGACCCATGGCTCGTGCGAGATCCACGGATTCCAGCGTCGATTCCAGCGTGTCCGGTTCGGTGCGGGTGAGAAAACCCAATTCGAACTGATTCGGCGTGATGATGTCGGCTACCGGCACGACCTTCTCCCGCAGCAGTTCCGGAATTGCCGGTGCGACGAAGCATCCGGATTTTGCATTCCCCATCACCGGGTCGCATGCGTAGAGGGCGTCCGGGTTTGCGGCCTTCACTCGGCCTACCGCCTCGATAATGACGTCGCCGATGCCCTCACCACCCTGATAACCAGAGAGGATCGCGGCAACCTCGGGGAAGATGCCCCGCTCTTCAACACCAGTGATGACCTCGCGCACATCGCTCGGGGCGATAAGAGGACCGCGCCACGCTCCGTACCCCGTGTGATTGGAGAAATTGACCGTGTTCACCGGAATGACGTCGACACCGATGCGCTGCAGAGGAAACACCGCGGCCGAGTTGCCGACGTGGCCGTATGCGACCGCAGACTGGATCGAGAGGATTTTCATCTTTAGATCTTCTCACTGCTAGGAACGTGCGGATGCACTTCTACGGTCATTGCGCGGCCGCCGCGAGGTCAGCGACGAGCTGGTCGGCGTCAGCTGCCGAGAGGTCGTGGACAGTGAGTCGCAAATGATGAGACGGCGTATCTCGTTCTGTCAATGAGAATCCGTCCCCGGTGCGCACCAACCATCCGCGTCTCATCAGACGGTCGGCAATGACCTGTGCAGGTTTGGGCAATTCGACCCAGAGATTCATTCCGTCCGAGTAGTGCGCGGCAATTCCTCGGTCACGAAGTTTTTCCGCGAACGCGGCATTGCGGTTTGCGTAGTGCTTGCCGGCGCTGCGAATCGACGCTTGCACGTCTTCGTCGCTGAGCAGCCCGTGCGCGAGCCTCTGCAGCAGATGACTGACCCAGGTCGTCCCAGGACTCAGCCGCATCGCCAGACGATCGGCCGTCTCGGGATCTGTCGCAGCAATCGCGAGGCACATGTCGGGGCCAAGGAACTTCGACACCGACCGCAGCAGAGCGAACCGGCGATGCTGCGGGCTGATCAGGCTCTCGTACGGGTGCGCGGACAACATTGAGAAATGATCATCTTCAATGATCAAGACATAGGGATGCTGCGCCAAGACGCTCCGCAGCGCCGCGGCACGTTCAGGGGAGAGACGTGCACCGGTCGGATTCTGAGCACGGGGAGTGCAGATGATCGCGCGTACGCCGCCATCGAGAGCGGCTTGAAGCCCCTCGACCGTCATGCCTTCATCGTCGACTGGGACGGGCACCGCGCGGTAGCCCCCCAGGCGGACAGTGTGGATGCTCGCCAGGAAGCACGGATCCTCTAAGGCGACCGCATCATCGCGCATCAGCGCTTGTGCAAGCAGTCGTTCGACAGCATCCACCGCGCCGCTGGTGACAGTGATGCGGAAATCATCCGCTGGCAGATCAGCGGAGATCCACTCACGCGCCCAAGCGGCGAGTGAGGAGTCGATCACTGGTTCGCCATAGAGCACGGGACGCCCGGCGACGCTTGCCAGAACCGGTGTTGGATCGGGAATAAGGCTCGGGTCAGGATTGCCGGTACCGACATCGCGGAGCACATTGTCAGCGGCGTAGCCTTCTTGCGCGACGGAATTGTGTTCAACGAGCATGGTGCCAGCCCGTCCCCGCGTGACGACGAGGCCCGCCTGCGCCAATTGGCGGTACGCCGCAACCGCGGTGTTTCGGTTTACTCCGAGGCGTGAGGCAAGCTCTCGCACCGGGGGTAAGGAACTGCCGGGACGAAGCACGCCACGCTCGTGGAGTTCTCGAACACTGGTCGCGATATCGACCGCGGTCGTGCCTGTGATCTGTTCGTTCATGTCACCCCTCGACATCTGAGTCTACGTGCCGCCGCGACAGTGGTACCTTTTGACCTAGATCAAACTTTTCTTTGGATACTTCGAAAGGCTCGGCCATGACTGCAGATCAGAAAACCGCCACCGGATCGGCGCGCGTCAAGCGCGGCCTTGCAGAGATGCTCAAGGGTGGCGTCATTATGGACGTCGTCACCGCGGACCAGGCAAAGATCGCCGAGGATGCGGGCGCCGTTGCTGTCATGGCGCTGGAACGCGTCCCCGCTGACATCCGTGCGCAGGGCGGCGTTTCACGCATGAGCGACCCTGACATGATCGACAGCATTATTGACGCTGTATCAATTCCGGTGATGGCTAAAGCCCGCATCGGCCATTTCGTCGAAGCGCAGGTGCTGCAGGAACTTGGCGTCGACTACATCGACGAATCAGAGGTACTTTCACCCGCTGACTACGTGAACCACATCGACAAGTTCGGTTTCACCGTGCCGTTCGTGTGTGGTGCGACGAATTTGGGCGAGGCGCTGCGCCGCGTCAACGAGGGCGCCGCCATGATCCGCTCAAAAGGTGAAGCCGGCACCGGTGACGTTTCTGAGGCGACCAAGCACATTCGCAAGATCCGGTCGGAGATCAACGTGTTGCGTTCGATGACGAAGGACGAACTGTTCGTTGCCGCGAAAGAGCTCCAGGCGCCGTATGAGCTGGTTGCCGAGATTGCCGAAACCGGCAAGCTTCCGGTCGTACTCTTCGTCGCGGGTGGCGTCGCGACCCCGGCGGACGCTGCCATGATGATGCAGCTGGGTGCCGATGGCGTGTTCGTCGGCTCTGGCATCTTTAAATCAGGCAACCCCGCTGAACGTGCGGCAGCGATCGTCAAGGCAACCACTTTCTATGACGACCCCAAGATCGTCGCTGAGGTTTCCCGTGGGCTGGGTGAAGCGATGGTCGGCATCAACGTTTCTGACTTGCCTGCGCCGCACCGCCTTTCCGAGCGTGGTTGGTAAAGCTCAGACGCCACGCATTGGCGTCCTCGCCCTCCAAGGCGATGTGCGAGAGCACGAGACAATGTTGCGTGACCTGGGCGCCGCCGTTACCCGCGTGCGGCGCCCAGCGGATCTTGACAGCGTCGACGGTCTCACTATCCCCGGTGGGGAATCGAGCGTAATCGACAAGCTGAGCCGAATCTTCGATCTTCGCGAACCGCTGCGGACTGCAATCGACACGGGGCTACCGGTGTATGGCACCTGCGCGGGGCTCATCCTGCTCGCTGACACGATCGTCGACGGGATCACCGGACAACAGAGCTTTGGCGGTCTCGATATCACCGTTCGACGCAACGCGTTCGGTGGACAGGTCGAATCTTTCGAAACCGAACTCACGGTTATCGGCTTCGGAGACCCACCCGTGCACGCAACATTTATTCGCGCCCCGATCGTTGAAACAGTGGGGCCGCGCGCGCGAGCGCTGGCCGCGCTGAGTGATGGGCGTGTTGTCGCCGTAGAACAGGGAAATCTGCTCGGCACGAGCTTTCATCCAGAGATGAACGGGGAGCCGCGTTTTCATAAACTGCTGCTCGCCAAAGTGCAAGAGAGGGCTGTTCGCTAGACTGGTCGATGCCCTGCGAGCTCTAGCGGGGCGAACACACGAGCGGAGATATATGTCCGGGCATTCCAAGTGGGCGACGACGAAGCACAAGAAAGCTGTCATC
The DNA here is from genome assembly GCA_003524435.1 of Microbacterium sp. GTDB lineage: Bacteria > Actinomycetota > Actinomycetes > Actinomycetales > Microbacteriaceae > Microbacterium. The sequence goes on along the minus strand of DQHP01000083.1, from coordinate 16,031 downwards.
GACTCGAGGCGCGCGAAGTCGTGGGCCAAGCTCATCAAGAACATTGAAGTTGCCGCCAAGTTGGGCGGTGCAGACATGGCCGGAAACCCGACGCTGTACGACGCGGTGTTCAAAGCCAAGAAGATGTCTGTTCCCAAAGACAACATCGACCGTGCCGTCAAACGCGGTGCGGGTATCGGCGGCGAATCCATCGAGTACCTGTCGATCATGTACGAGGGATACGGCCCGAACGGTGTCGCACTCATGATCGAGTGCCTCACCGATAACAAGAACCGCGCGGCGGCAGAGGTGCGCACCATCCTCAGTCGCAACGGTGGAAACCTTGCTGATCCTGGCAGCGTTGCATACAACTTCACGCGCAAGGGCGTCATTGTCGTGGGTTCCGAGGGCACCACTGAAGACGCGGTGATGGAAGCCGTCCTTGAAGCGGGTGCTGAAGAGATCGAACCTCACGGGGATGGATTCGGTGTCATTACCGAGTCCTCCGACCTCGTGTCGGTGCGCACCGCACTGCAGGATGCGGGCATCGACTACGAGTCCGCTGATGTCGAGTTCGTGCCGAACCTCAAGGTAGAGGTTGATGCGAGCACTGCCCGCAAGATCTTCCGCCTGATCGACGCTCTCGAAGACAGCGAAGACGTGCAGAACGTATACAGCAACTTCGACCTCACCGCCGAAGTGCAGGCGGAGCTCGAAAACGACGACGAGGACTGACTAGGGCGAGCCGTCGAAGCAGCCACTGCCCTCGCGGTTAGCCTGGGGGAGTGGCTGCTTCTTCTTTGCGCGTCCTCGGCATAGACCCCGGACTCACACGCTGCGGTGTGGGCGTTGTCGACGTAGATCGCGCCCGTCGCGGCACGCTTGTGCACGTGGGAGTCGTCCGCACTTCCCCGGATGCACCAATAGGCGAGCGTCTGGCTGCGGTTGCGACCGGCATCCGCTCTGTCTTAGACCTCTACAGGCCGGATGCGGTCGCAGTGGAGCGCGTCTTCGCTCAGAACAACAGCCATACGGTGATGGGTACCGCACAGGCGAGCGGTGTCGCTCTGCTGTTGGCAGCCGAGGCTGGACTACCTGCGGCGACGCACACCCCGAGTGAGGTCAAAGCTGCGGTCACTGGTTACGGTTCCGCAGATAAGAAGCAGGTTCAGGCGATGATTGCCAGAATCCTGCGACTGGATGCTCCGCCACAGCCCGCAGACGCGGCTGACGCGCTCGCAATTGCTCTTTGCCACGCCTGGCGCAGGGGGAGCGCTGGCCCGGGAACGACGGGCGCGCTGACGCCCGCGCAACAGGCATGGGCCAATGCCGAGCGTGTCGCTCGAACATAGCTACGATTCAACTCGTAGGCTGGAAGAATGATCTCTTCTTTGCGAGGCCCGGTGCTCTCGACCGGATCCGATCACGTTGTGATCGAGGTTGGCGGCGTGGGTTTCTTTGTTTTTGTGCCTGGTGACGTCGCTCACACGACACGCGTAGGGGAGCAGATCATGCTTCACACCAGCCTCATCGTCCGTGAGGACGCACTTACGCTGTTCGGATTCGCGGCACCGCTCGAACTCGAGGTGTTCGGCCACTTGCTCAGCGTTACCGGAGTTGGTCCGAAATCTGCACTTGGCGTCCTCGGACACCTCACAGTCGATCAGATCGCCTCAGCAGTGGCCGAGGACGATGACGCGCCGTTTCGACGTGTGTCAGGGATTGGGCCGAAAACGGCGAAGCTCATCGTAGTTCAACTCGCCGGCAAACTACAACCGCCCTCAGCGTCGACCGGGAACCGCGAAGAAACCGCCAGCACTGACGTGGTGACGCAGGTTGCGACGGCACTGATAGGTCTCGGTTGGTCAGAGAAGGTCGCGGCTGAGGCTGCGGCAAACACTGCCGATGCCGCTAGCACTGTCGATCGAATGTCTGTGTCTGCGCTGCTACGTCAGAGTCTTGCGGCCCTCGGCCCGGCAAAGGCGGGAGCGCCGCGTGGTTGAAAGCAAAGACGCCGCGCACCCTGCTGACGAGACTGAACTCGCAATCGAAGGCGCACTACGCCCCAGCAGTCTGGGTGAGTTTGTCGGACAGCCTAAGGTCCGTGGCCAGTTGCAACTGCTCCTCGATGCCGCCCGCATCCAGAGCCGACCCCCCGACCACATTTTGCTCGCGGGCCCTCCAGGGCTCGGCAAGACGACGCTCGCGATGATTGTCGCGTATGAAAGCGAGCGCCCTCTGCGGCTCTCCAGTGGTCCGGCGATCCAGCATGCCGGCGATCTTGCCGCACTGTTGTCAAGCCTCGTTCCTGGCGAAGTGTTGTTCATCGATGAGATTCACCGGATGGCCCGCTCGGCTGAAGAGATGCTGTATCTCGCGATGGAAGACTTCCGCATCGACATCATGGTGGGCAAAGGCGCCGGAGCGACAAGCATCCCGCTCGACCTCGCCCCTTTTACCCTGGTGGGCGCCACGACACGCTCGGGCTTGCTGCCCAATCCGTTGCGCGACAGATTCGGATTCACCGGACACCTCGAGTTCTATGAAAACAGCGACCTAGAAAAAGTCATCGAACGTTCATCAAGCGTTCTCGGGGTGGCTCTGCCAAAAGACGCGCGCGCCGAGATTGCACGGCGCTCACGCGGAACGCCCCGCATCGCGAACCGTCTACTCAGGCGAGTTCGCGATTACGCCCTAGTGCATGGTGAAATCAGCGCGGCAACGATCACCGACGTACACGCCGCACTCAAGCTGTACGACGTCGATCCGATTGGACTTGACCGCCTCGACCGCGCCGTGCTCGACACTCTTGTCAAGCGATTCCGCGGCGGCCCCGTGGGGCTGAGCACACTGGCTGTCGCGGTGGGAGAAGAGGCCGAAACTGTCGAGAGCGTGGTCGAACCATACCTCGTGCGGATCGGCTTTCTGGGGCGTACTCCGCGCGGTCGTGTAGCGATGCCAGAGGCCTATGAACATCTCGGCCTTGCACATCCAACGCAGACCGCATTGCTCGATGACCTATAATCGCTGAAGGCTTCCCCCCGATACCCCTGCGCGCCCATCGATGGCGCGCGCATTTGAAAGGCACTTCCTGATGGAACTCATCCTCTTTGGTCTTCTCGGCGTTCTGCTGGTGTTCATGATCTTCAACACTCGCCGTCGCAACAAGCAGATGAAGGCTGAGCAAGAAGAGAAAGCCACCAAGACTGTTCCGGGTGTGAAGGTCCTTCTGCAGGGCGGCCTGTACGGCACGATCGTCGCGTTCGACCCTGAGAACCTCGACGAGCCCGCACTCATCGAGATCGCCCCAGGGACGATCATCGAAGTGCACAGTGGCGCGATCCTCCGCATCGTCGAGCCGATCGACGTTGAAGACGAGACAGACCTCGACGATGAAGACGCTGTCGATGAAGAGGACTTTGTGATCGATGAGGAGCTTCCCGCTTCCAACGAAACGCCTGAGGAGACCCGCGCACGCCTGGAGCGCGACTCCGACAACAAGTAGTCCCGCCCGCCGGCATCCTAGAAAGCTGAACGTACGTGGCATCTTCTACACCTGTTCGTCATGCCTGGAAAGTCCTTCTCACACTCCTCCTCGTGACGGCCGCGCTGTTCGGCGTGAACGCACTCGGGGTGTACGGCTTCCAGAAGAGCTCGTGGACGCCTGAGCTCGCCCTCGACCTTCAGGGCGGCACTCAGATCATCCTCAGTGCAGTCACAGAAGACGGCACAGACCCGACGCAAGACCAGCTCGATCAAGCTGCTTCTATCATTCGTCAGCGTGTTGATGCCGCCGGTGTGGCAGAAGCCGATATCACCACCGAGGGCGGACGCAACATCGTCGTCCAGATCCCCGGTAACGCTGACGCAGAAACACGCGAGCGCATCCAGGCCAGCGCGCAGCTTGAGTTCCGTGCAGTCATCTTCAACGGAGATCCCGCCACTGAGTTCGTGGGAGAAGACGGAAACGCCACGCCGTATCCGACACCGGATCCCTCAGCGAATGCTGTTCCGACGCCGGAGCCCACTGACTCCAGCGATCAGGCGTGGGTCACCGAGAAACTGCAGGCCGAGTTCCTCGCCTACGACTGCTCAAACCCCGCGAATGACCCGGCTAATGCTCCCGAAGACGAGCCGCTGATCACCTGCGATGACACGGGCACGATTAAGTACATTCTCGGACCGATGGAGCTCTCCGGAGACTCGATCAACGACGCGACAAGCGGGCGCGACCCGCAGAGTGGCGCATGGACGGTGCAGCTCACACTCGACGCTCACGGTACCGAGGTGTTCGGTGAGATCAGCCAGCGTCTGTACCAGAACAAGCTTGCGACGCAGAGCCCGCGTGACCAGTTCGCGTTCGTGCTTGATGGTGCGGTTATCTCCGCCCCGCAGATGAACGGAGTGATCCTCAACGGCAAGCCGAGCATCTCCGGCTCCTTCACTCAAGAGACCGCAGAGACACTCGCCGACCAGTTAAAATACGGCGCTTTGCCGTTGAGCTTCACGACAGAGAGCTCCGACACCATCTCTGCGACATTGGGTACTCAGCAGCTGCAGATCGGCCTCATCGCTGGTCTTATCGGCCTCGCGCTCGTTGCGCTGTACTCGCTGATGAGCTATCGCGCGCTGGGCACGGTGATCATTGCTTCGATCGCGGTGATGGGTGTTCTCACCTACATCATCGTCTGCATCCTGGCATGGCGTTTGGGCTTCCGCCTGTCGCTGGCTGGTGTTGCAGGCCTCATCGTCTCTATTGGCTTCACAGCCGACTCGTTCATCGTGTACTTCGAGCGAATACGAGATGAGCTACGCGATGGAAAGTCGATCACCACTGCTGTGGAAGACGGCTGGGGTCGCGCAAAGCGCACCATCTACATCTCAAAGTCGATCAACGTGCTGGCAGCTGTTGTGCTCTACGTCCTCGCTGACTCGACAGTGAAGGGCTTCGCATTCACGCTCGGGCTCACGACGATTATCGACGTGTTCATCTTCGTGATCTTCACGCACCCAGTGATGCAGATTCTCGCCAGAACGCGCTTCTTCGGAGGCGGACACAAGCTATCGGGTCTTGACCCGGATGCGCTGGGAGCTGTTTATCACACCCGAACGCAGTACCGCCAGGTCAGCTCGGCATCAGTCGGACGTGCAGCGAAGAACACCCGCTCACGCGGCGAAGCCGATCGACGACAGACCATTGCTGAGCGCAAACGCGCGGCTGCATTGACCGGAGACAGCACTACGGATGCCGGAAGCGAGGGAAACCGCTGATGGCTTCCATGAATGAATTCGGAAACAATCTCTACTCGGGGAAGACTTCTTTCCCCTTCGTCGCCAAGCGCCGGTTGTGGTTCGTCATCGCGATTGCGCTGGTCGTGGCATCCGCTCTCGTTCCACTGCTGCGTCCTGTGCAATTCTCCATCGAGTTCACCGGTGGATCGCAGTTCACTGTTCTCGCACCGGAAAGCATCGAACAGAGCACCGCAACAGAAGCTGTTCAGTCCATTGCCCCGGATGCGGCGACCAAGATCGTCATCGTCAACAACACCGATGTTCGAGTGCAGACCGACCAGCTCAGCCAGGAAGATACTCTCCTGGTCGCACAGGCACTCGCGGACAAGTATCAAGTGGAAACGGATGAAGTCACCGCGTCCTTCATCGGGCCGGCATGGGGCGAGAACGTCACACGGCAGTCGCTGTGGGGCCTTTCGATCTTCCTCGCGTTGACCTTCTTGATTCTGGCGCTGTACTTCCGCACGTGGAAGATGTCTGCGGCAGCCATTGTCGGCCTGTTGGATGTGCTTGTGATTACCGTTGGCGTGTACGCACTGGCGGGATTCGAGATCTCGCCAGCCGCTGTCATCGGATTCCTCACGATTCTCGCGTACTCGCTATATGACACCACGGTGGTGTTCGACAAGATTCGAGAGAATACGACGGAGGATGGTGAAAACTCCTCCCGCACCTTCGGAGAGTCCGTCAACCTTGCCGTCAACCAGACACTTATCCGGTCGATAAACACCTCGATTGTGGCGGCGCTCCCCGTCGGTGCGATTTTGTTTATTGGTGCGTTCTGGCTGGGTGCAGAAACTCTCACCGACATTTCGCTGTCAATCTTCGTCGGCATCCTTGTGGCAACGTATTCGACGCTGTTTGTCGCTGCGCCGTTGTACTCGCTCTTCCGTGAGAAGGAGCCCGCGATCGTTGAGCGGGACAAGCGAGTGCTCGAGTTGCGCGAACGTGCAAAGGCAGACGTATAACGCCTATCTGATGGGCGGGGTTCCGCCCTGCTCGCACGCGTAGGATGTTTTGATCCGGAGGTGAAGTGATGGCGGACGCAAACGCGCCAGCGCAGGGTTCGAGTCTGAGACGACTTGTGCCCCGTATCTTCTCTCGTGCCCCGCGTATCAACGATCTCGATAACCTGACCCGCACAGTGCGGGTCAACCATCCCAAGGGCGATCTCGCCATCATTGGGCGGGCATATCAGGTAGCGAGCGAGAAGCACTCCGGGCAGAAGCGGCAGAGCGGCGAGCCTTACATAACTCATCCACTCGCCGTCGCGCAGATCCTCGCGGAGATGGGGCTCGGGCCCCGCGCGATTGCTGCGGCGCTGTTGCACGACACAGTCGAGGACACCGGCTATGGGCTGGATGAGCTCGCGTCGGTGTTTGGTGATGAAGTCGCCATGCTCGTGGACGGTGTGACCAAACTCGACAAGGTCAAATACGGCGAAAGCGCACAGGCAGAAACGGTTCGCAAGATGATCGTGGCGATGTCGAAAGACATCCGTGTGCTACTGATCAAACTTGCTGACCGGTTACACAACGCGCGCACCTGGGGTTTTGTCCCCCCGGAGAAGGCTGAGCGGAAGGCGAGAGAAACTCTCGAGATCTATGCACCGTTGGCTAACCGCCTCGGTATTCAGGCGATCAAGTCTGAGCTCGAGGATCTTTCGTTCGCCGTGCTGCACCCGAAGATCTACGCTGAGATCAACAGTCTGATCGCTCAGCGCACTCCACAGCGAGAAAAATACCTGCAACAGGTGATCGCGTCGATCAACGAAGATCTGCATGACCTGCGCATCCGCGGCAAGGTTGTGGGCCGACCGAAGCAGCTCTACTCCGTCTACCAGAAGATGGTGATTCGCGGCCGCGAGTTTGACGATATCTACGACCTCATCGGCATTCGCACCCTGGTGAATTCCGTACGCGACTGTTACGCCGTGCTCGGTGCGATCCACGCGCGATGGACTCCACTTCCTGGCCGGTTCAAGGACTACATCGCCACCCCGAAGTTCAACCTTTATCAGTCACTGCACACCACCGTGATCGGTCCCGGGGGTCGCACGGTTGAGATCCAGATCCGCACCCATGAGATGCACCAGCAGGCAGAGTTCGGCGTGGCTGCGCACTGGATGTACAAAGAACGTATGAGCGGCGGCAGGCCAGAGGCCGGCCCGAGCGACACCGAAATGACGTGGCTCGCCCACATCTCTGATTGGCAGGCTGAAACTGCTGATCCCAGTGAGTTCCTCGATTCGCTGCGCTTTGAGATTGGTGCGAAAGAGGTCTATGTCTTCACGCCGAAGGGCCGCGTCATCGGACTGCCGGCAGGTGCGACGCCGGTAGATTTTGCCTACGCTGTGCACACCGAGATCGGCCATCGCACGATGGGCGCGAAGGTCAATGGGCGACTGGTTCCGCTCGAGACGATTGTCAAGAGCGGCGACGTCGTTGAAGTCTTCACGTCAAAGAACCCCGACGCAGGTCCTAGTCAGGACTGGCTGAACTTCGTCAAGAGCACGCGCGCGCGCAACAAGATTCGTGGTTGGTTCACGAAAGAACGCCGTGAAGAAGCGATTGAACAGGGCAAGGAATCGATCGCGCGTGCAATGCGGCGACAGAACCTGCCGCTGCAACGTCTGATGAGCCAGGAGTCTTTCTCCGAGGTCGCGCAGCAGTTGCACTACGAAGACGTGTCTGCGCTGTACGCCGCAGTGGGCGAGGGGCATGTCTCCACGCAATCGGTCTTGGAGAAGGTCACGGCGAAAGTTGCCGCGAACGATACAACCACGGGTGCGATTCAGCTCCCCGGTAGGCCAACCGCGCGAGAACCTCGCGCAGGAGACTCTGGCATCCTCGTTCGTGGGGCCTCAGACATTCTCGTCAAACTCGCGAAGTGCTGCACTCCGGTGCCCGGTGACTCAATCATTGGGTTCGTCACGCGAGGAAGCGGAGTCTCAGTGCACCGTTCTGACTGCGTGAACGTTAAGGCGTTGAGCGCTGAAGAGCAACGTTTCATCGATGTCGAGTGGGCGCCAACAACGAAGAGCGTCTTCCGCGTGCAGATTCAGGTCGAAGCGCTGGATCGAGCGGCTCTGCTGTCGGATGTGACTCGTGTTCTCAGCGAGCACCACGTCAATATTCTGTCTGCATCAGTATCGACGACCAATGAGCGCCTCGCTATCAGCCGGTTCGTCTTTGAAATGGGCGACGCTGTACACCTGGACCGTGTTCTCAATGCGGTGCGTCGCATTGACGCGGTCTATGACGTCTACCGTGTGACATCTTCGTGACGCGCAAAGTGAGACGCCGCGCCTGAGAGCTCGTCGACGTACGCCAGCGCGGCACGCCTTCCCGGGAGTCGGGGCCGTCCCCTGAGATGCTCGCGCACGGGAGCTAACAGCGCTGGCATTTCTGCGGCAAGCAGGCGCATCCATACGAGACATTCCTCGTAGCGATCGGCGTACAGCACAAGATCGATCAGAGTGCGTGGGAGCGACGTCACCGGCACCTGCTCGATCATGGCGATGTCCTCCGGCGGGAGGCGACTCTCATGCACGATGACATCACGTTGCGCGGAAAAACGCGGTCGTCGATCTGCCGTGCGTTGAAGATGATGGCGCAGCGGGGGAAGGTTGCCGATACCGTGCACCCACGCGGCTGTCGGTCCGCTCGCGGCGAACCCTGGCAGCAGAAATGGCTCGAGAGATCTGATCCGCGCGCCGGATGTCTCGGGAATATCGGCGGGCATGTATCCGGCACCGACTTCGCAGAGTAACCCGTCTAAACGCGCGGCGTTCAGTTCGGGCTGTGACAGCACCGCACCGGGCAGATAAAACAGAGATTCGTGCACAGCATTAGTGTGACGTGTCTGTCTCGCGCCCGGAGCGGGCTGTGGATAACTGTCAGCCGCCGAGGGCTTTCAGCCAGGAGCGACGTGCCTCAAGGGCGTCAGCGGCTTCCTTCGCGGCCTTTTTGTTACCAGAAGCCTCAGCAGCAGCCTTCTCAGCCTCAAGCTTCTCGATAGCATCCAACAGCTGCTGGTTCATGTCATTAGCGCGAGCCTTCGTCTCGGGGTTGTTGCGCTTCCAATCAACCTCTTCACGAGACTTCAACGCCTGCTCAATTGTGCGGAGCTTGTCATCCAGCGCGCGTTCCTTGTCACGCGGGAAGATACGGCCCACGTCATCCCATTGCTGCTGGATGCGAGTAAGAAGAGCACGTGCCTGCTTGATGTCGGACTCGTCGGCAACAGCCTTCGCCTCTTCCAGCAGTGCCTGACGCGCCTCGATCTTGGGAGCCGACTCAGCTTCCTCTGCGGCAGACTGTTCTGCCCGCGCGGCGTAGAGAGCATCGCCGGCTGCTTTAAAGCGTGCCCAGAGTGCGTCGTCTGCCTTGCGGCCGGCGCGACCGGACGCCTTCCACTCGTCGAGCAGGTTTCGGTACGAGGGGATTCCATCAACGCCCTTGGGCGCAAGCGCTTCGGCACGTTCGATCAGCTGAGTCTTGCGATCACGCGACGCCTTGTGGGTCTCGTCAAGATCGGCATAGAACGCACGGCGGTGCTTGTCGACGACAGAACGGGCATCCCGGAAACGCTTCCACAGCTGCTGCGAGATTCCCTTTGGCAGACGCGGTCCGCTCTGCTGCTGCGCTTGCCAGGTATCGAACAGCGTCGTCACTTCGTCAGTGGTTTGCTTCCACTGTGCCTTCGACAGATCGCGTGCTGCGATCGCTTCGATGGCTTCAACAAGAACAGTGCGCTCGGCAATGGCCTTATCGACGAGCTCTTTCGCCTCTTGGGCCTCGACCTGGCTCGCTTCAGAAAGCGACTCACTAAGTGTCGCAAGTCTGGCCTGCAGCGAGGCAAGGTCACCCACAGCCGCCGCATCCGTCGCTTCGCTGACGAGATGTTTCGCCTGCGAAGTCAGATCACTGGCGGAGGCGCCACCGGCTTGATGACGCTGCTCAAGGGTGTGCACTTTAAAAGCGATGTCATCGAACTTCCGGACGAAGTAAGCAAGGGCTTCGTCCGAGGTGCCGTCGGGGTATTGACCCACTACCCGCCAGTTATCGCCCTCGCGAACCTCTACGGTGCCATCTTCAGTAACACGGCCCCAATCAGCGGAATCTGCTGCGGCGATAGGGACCACGGGCGTGGTCGGTTTCGCCTGCACTTGATTTCGGGGCGGCATAGGGACGCGCGGGGGTGCGGGGACGGGGGGAGTCGGCTTCGACGGCTCGGTGGCAGACACAATGTGCTCCTTGCGCGGTCAATACCGCGTGAGGTGGAAAGGACGTTCCTCAGCCTAGTACCAGTAGCGGCCGCTTTCAGGGGCGCGGACCTCGCACGCCTATTCAGCGGGGGTGTCGCCAAGGAAGTCGGGAAAGGGATTCTCCAGCGGCGTAGGCGTGGAAGTCTCAGTCGGCTCTGGCTCTGGCGCGGTGACAGCCGCGTGCACAGACTGGCTCGCGATGGCCCCGACAATCAAAAGACCTCCGACAACGCCTCCGATGGTGTTATCGCGAATACGGCGGCTGATTTGGCCTTTATGCCATGCGGTGCGCGCAGCATAGAGACGAGCGCGCTCAGACTCAGCGCGTGATCGCTGTGAGTCGTTCGGTCCGCGACGTGCCATGGATGCTTCCTCCCTCGACGCCGCGCCTGGGCGTCGTCTGTGAGCCTACCGTCGCAACCGACACCATCCGCATTGTCGGAGTGTCCGTGGGGCACATTAGCCTGGAGTAATGACATCTGCACCACTGCTCTCGGGGCAGACCCCGTTGGCCGTGCGGATGCGGCCTGTATCTCTTGATGAGATCGCCGGCCAGCAACATCTCTTGCGCTCCGGATCGCCCATTGTTGCGCTGGCCGATCCAGAATCGGCGGCGCCCGGTGCAGTTTCGATTATTCTCTGGGGGCCTCCCGGGACCGGAAAGACGACGCTCGCTCAGACAATTGCGCGTTCCTCTGGGCGCCGGTTCATGGAGCTTTCCGCGGTCACTGCAGGTGTCAAAGACGTCCGCGAAGTCATGCAAGAGGCGATCACACAGCGCGACCTCTACGGACAGACCACGATCCTGTTCCTCGATGAGATCCACCGCTTCACGAAAGCGCAGCAAGACGCTCTACTGCCCGGCGTAGAGAACGGCTGGGTGATCCTCATCGCCGCGACCACCGAGAATCCATCGTTCTCGGTGATCTCACCTCTGCTGTCAAGATCGCTGCTCCTTACCCTCCAGCCCCTCAGCGATGAAGACATCGCTGGCCTCGTTGATCGGGCCGTTGATGATGCGCGTGGCCTCAACAAGAAAGTCGCCATTGACGATGCGGCACGCGCAGCCTTGGTTCGCTTGGCTTCCGGCGACGCGCGTCGCGCCCTTACAGGGCTTGAGGCAGCGGCAGCGGTTGCCCTGTCAACGGGGGCTGACTCTGCAGAGGCACCATCAATTTCCGACGCGGACGTTGCTCAGGCCGTTGACCGCGCGCTCCTGCGCTATGACCGGCAGGGCGATGAGCACTACGACGTGATCAGCGCCTTTATCAAGTCGATTCGCGGTTCCGATCCGGATGCTGCGCTGCACTATCTCGCCAGAATGATCGAAGCGGGGGAGGACCCGCGGTTCATTGCGCGCAGACTCGTCATCTCCGCATCCGAAGACATCGGACTCGCCGATCCGCAGGGTCTGGTGATCGCCACTGCAGCCGCTGATGCCGTCGCGTTCATCGGCATGCCAGAGGGCCGAATCCCTCTCGCCGAAGCCACCGTCTACCTCGCGACCACAGCGAAATCTAACGCCGCCTACGACGGCATTAATGCGGCAATCGCCGACGTTCGTGCCGGCAAGTTTGGCCGGGTGCCTCCGCACCTGCGCGACGCGCACTATGCCGGAGCAAAGCGGCTGGGGCACGGCAAGGGATACAAATTCCCACACGATCACGAAAACGGCATCGTCCCGCAGCAGTATCTGCCCGATGAGTTGGACGGTCGGCGCTACTACGAACCCAAACCGCTCGGGGCAGAGCGCGACATCTCTGCCCGCCTTGAGAGGATCCGCCGTATCCTCGGCGACCGCTGATAATTGTGTTCTTCTGACCTGGTAGACTTAATCGGCTCGAAACACAGTTTTCAGGCATCCCCTCGTTCATATCCCATCTGTTTTGCGCCCCGGCGTGCGCTTTCCAGACAGAACGACGGAGATACGTCCGTGAGGCGTGAAAGACACGTCCACGTCATCGGAAGGAACACTTCGTGGTTACGAAGTCCCAGGACCGCCGCAAGGTCCGCCTGTCCCGCGCGCTCGGCATCCCGCTCACCCCGAAGGCTGCCCGCTACCTCGAGAAGCGTCCCTACGCTCCGGGCGAGCACGGTCGCACTAAGCGCAAGACCGACAGTGACTACGCTGTCCGCCTCCGCGAGAAGCAGCGTCTGCGCGAGCAGTACGGCATCCGCGAGAAGCAGATGGTCATCGTCTTCAACGAAGCCCGCAGCAAGGATGGCCTGACCGGTGAGAACCTGGTCGAGCTCCTTGAGATGCGTCTTGACGCACTCGTCGTGCGTTCAGGCTTCGCCCGCACCACAGCGCAGGCCCGTCAGATGGTTGTGCACCGCCACATCCTCGTTGACGGCCAGCTCGTTGACCGCCCGTCCTTCCGCGTGAAGCCGGGCCAGCTCATCCACGTTAAGCCCAAGAGCGAGGGCACCGAGCCCTTCCAGGTGGCAGCAGCCGGCGGCAACGCCGAGGTGCTTCCTCCCGTTCCCGGCTACCTCGAGGTCGAGCTCGACAAGCTTCAGGCTCGCCTGGTTCGCCGTCCGAAGCGCGCTGAGGTCCCCGTGACCTGTGAAGTGCAGCTCGTCGTCGAGTACTACGCGGCACGCTAAGACTCAATCAGAGTTTTTTCACGAGAGGCGTCGGGGGAACCCGGCGCCTCTCGTCGTTTGCACATACGATGGACAGACCGCGTGTTGGCGGTCCGAGGGCAAGGATGACGAGATGAAAACCTTTCTGTGGTTCCTGATCGGCGTGATGAGCGGATTCATCGCTGCCCACTTCATGAGTAAAGACCCCCGCGGACACGTTCTCCTCGCCGACGTCGATGCTCGCATCGCTGGCTTCAGCGCGGCATTTAGTGACGCGTATCGCGAGCAAGAAGCTCGCCTGGTCACGCCAACCGAAAACTGATTATCAGCGTCGGACACCGCCTTTTGTTCTGTGTCCACCCGTCTCACACAAGGACTGCCCCCACCCCATGAAAACCGCGGACATCGCGCAGCGCTACCTCAACTACTTCGAGAAGAACGGCCACACGGTCGTGCCTTCCGCCTCGCTTGTCAGCGACGATCCCACAGTGATGTTCAACATCGCCGGGATGGTGCCATTCGTGCCGTATCTGACCGGTCTGTTGCCCGCGCCTTTTTCGCGCGCCACGGATCTTCAGAAGTGCATCCGCACCAACGACATTGAAGAGGTCGGAAAGACAGTACGGCATGGCACTTTCTTCCAGATGCTCGGCAACTGGTCCTTCGGCGACTACTTCAAAGAGGGCGCGATCACATATGCGTGGGAGCTTCTGACGAGCAGCGAAGCAGATGGTGGACTGGGGTTCCAAGAGAAGGATTTCTGGGTCACCGTCTACGAAACCGATGACGAGGCCGCCGACATCTGGCGACGCGTGATCGGTCTTCCTGAGGAACGCATCCAGCGGCTGGGGCGTGCCGACAACTATTGGCACACCGGCCAGCCTGGCCCCGGCGGTCCAGACTCGGAGATTTTCTTCGACCGCGGTGCAGCTTTCGGCAGCGAAGGCGGCCCGGCGGCGGACGACAACCGCTACATGGAACTGTGGAACCTCGTCTTCATGCAAGATCTCCTCAGCGGGGTCCGCTCGCAGGTTGATTTTGATATCGCAGGCCCGCTGCCGAAAAAGAACATCGACACCGGCATGGGCCTGGAGCGCGTCGCCTTCCTCAAACAGGGCGTGCAGAACATGTATGAGACGGATCAGGTGCGCCCGGTCCTGGATCGTGCCGTGGCCCTCTCTGGTAAGCGTTACGGCGCCGACCATGAGGACGACGTCCGTTTCCGTGTGATTGCCGATCACGTGCGCTCTTCACTGATGTTGCTCTCTGACGGTGTCAAGCCGTCCAACGAGGGCCGCGGATACGTGCTTCGTCGGCTCATGCGCCGCACCGTGCGCGCGATGCGGCTGCTGGGCGTGGATGCTCCGGTCTTCCCCGAGCTGTTCGCCGCCTCCCGAGACGCCATGAAGTTCTCCTACCCGGTCCTCGAGACCGACTGGGACCGTCTGTCCTCATCAGCCATCGCCGAGGAAGAGACCTTCCTGCGCACTCTCGCACAGGGCTCCACGATCCTCGACCTCGCGCTGAATGACACGAAGAAGGTCGGCGAACAGACGCTTAAGGGGTCAGAGGCTTTCCTGCTGCACGACACTTATGGCTTCCCCATCGACCTCACCCTTGAGATCGCACAGGAGGCGGGCCTTAGCGTCGATCGTGAAGCCTTCAATGCGTTGATGCTTGAGCAGAGGACGCGCGCGAAAGCTGATGCGAAGAGCCGCAAACGCCAGCTCGCTGATGTCTCGGTGTACCGCGAACTTCGCGGGCTCGGGGAGACCGGCTTTGCCGGATACACCGATCTCGACATCGAATCGCGCGTGCTGGGAATTCTTGTTGACGGTCAGCCCGCAGCATCCGCCAGCGAGGGGCAAGTCGCCGAGATCGTCCTGGCAGAGACCACGCTGTACGCCGAGTCAGGCGGCCAGGTCGCGGATAAGGGCACCATCGTCGGCGCTGGATTCACCTTGGACGTTCTCGATGTGCAAAAACCCGTGCAGGGGCTCATCAGCCATACCGTGCAGGTCGAGTCAGGGACAGTCGCCGTTGACGACCGCGCGACGACCCTGGTAGATGCGGCAAACCGTCGCGCTGCCCGCCAAGCACACTCTGCCACGCACCTCGTGCACGCGGCTCTGCGTGACACGCTCGGATCGACGGCTACGCAGGCAGGTTCGTTGAACCGCGCTGGCTACATGCGCTTTGACTTCTCCTGGTCGCAGGCGCTGTCCTCGGATACCCGCACCGAGATCGAAGAGATCACCAACCGCGCCGTACAGGATGCGCTTGAAGTGACGACCCGAATTGTTTCTCTCGATGAGGCGAAAGAGGCTGGAGCCACGGCACTATTCGGCGAGAAGTACGGCAATGTCGTGCGGATGGTCGATATCGGAGGGCCCTGGTCGCGCGAACTCTGTGCAGGAACGCATGTGAGCTCCAGCGCAGAAATCGGACTTGTTAGCGTTGTGGGGGAGTCCTCTGTTGGCTCCTCGAACCGGCGCATCGAGGCTCTCGTCGGCCAAGATGCCTTCCGCGAACTCGCGGCGGAGCGCGCCATCGTGTCGCAACTGACCGGTGCTTTGAAAACACCGCGTGATCAGCTGCCGGAGCGCGTCGCCGAGATCGCTGCAAACCTCAAGGCTGCGGAGAAGCGCATCGCGCAGTTTGAGGCGAAAGAGCGCGAGGGCCAGGTTCCTGCTCTGGCGGCGGGCGCAGAACGCGTCGGTAATCACCGTGTTGTCGCAGTGTCTATCGGCGAGGTCGCTTCGGCCGATGATGTGCGTGGCCTCGCTTTGAGCGTGCGCGAGCGACTCGGATCGGACGCTGCGGTCGTCGCACTCGGCGGCGTCGCCTCCGGACGCCCTGTCGTTGTCGTTGCGACGAATGACGCAGCGCGCTCTGTCGGAGCAAA
>DQHP01000141.1 GCA_003524435.1 Microbacterium sp. | reverse complement strand
ATCCGCTGCGCTCACTGCCTGGCGTCTCGGCGCGGGCGACACATACCGAGCGGCCGCGCAAGAGTTGGTCTCGGCGCATATCGGGCGTGGAATCGAGCAGCCCTTCGCGCACGGGACGCTGCTTCTGGTTGCCGCTGGCCTTGTCGACCCTCCGCGGCAGGTCGTTGTGGTGACGTCGTCTCGCGGCGGAGCGTTGGGCCAGGCAGCGTGGCTGGTCGATGCTGATGTGACCGCCGTGGTCACGCCAGCGCAGGCTCAGGAGTTCGCGGATGCGGGATTCGAACTGTTTGCAGGTAAATCAGCGGGCGTCGAATTGGCATACGACTGTCGGGCGTTCGTGTGTAAATTGCCGACGGCTGATCCTTCGGCGCTCGCTGTGCAGCGGTGAGCCAGGAGGCTCGCTCAGTTGACCTGCACGCCGTGCGCACGGAGCGCATCTCGTAGCCTGGCCACGTCAATGAAGTGGTGGGTGGCGATGCCGAGGGCGTCGGCTCCGACGAGTTTGCTGGGCGAATCGTCTGTGAAGAACACCTCTTCGGGTGAGACGTCAAGAGCATCCAGAACATGCTGGAACACACGCTCATCGGGCTTGGCGTAGCCAATATCGGCAGAGTTGAAGATCGGCTCGAAGTGGTCGTGCAGCTCGGCGGCGGCCATCTCTTCGGGGATCGTGTCGGTGCCATTGGTGAGGATCGCCGTCACTCGGCCGGTGCGGTGGACCTCCTCGGCAAGCGATCGGAGCGCGGGGTCGATCTCTGATGGTTGCTGACCCCACTCTGTCGCCGCGACCTCGTTGCCGAGATGCATCGCGATCTGGGAGATCCACGCGCGGCGGGTCATGCGACCCGTGGTCACGTCCTCGATCAGCGGCGGCGAGAACGCGAACCTGTTGATGAGGCCAGCCTCGATTCCATGGCGGCGTTCGATGTCCGCAACATGTCGCTGATCGAAGTGGCGGATGACCCCATCGAGGTCGAAGAGGACGGCACGAATCATGAGTCGATCATCTCGCTCCAGATCTGCATCCCTCGTGAGCGGAATATAAGCGTCACACCCACGTCGGAATCCAATTATGAACGAGCCAGAATTCGTAGGGGACGTTCATGCCGGTCCACACGGGGTAGAAGAATGCCGACACGAGCAGAGTGATCACAAGAAAGACAAAGACGGTGCGCTCGCCGGCTTGCCGTCGCTCGAGCGGATCCGTTCGTCGTCCCGCGATCTCCCGCAGTGCGAACACCAGTGCCAGCACAAGGAACGGCATCATCGTCACGGTGTAGAACTGGAAGATCGTCCGGCTCGGAATCATGAGCCAGGGCACGTATGTCACAGCCAGCCCGACCAGCGGCACAAGTTGTGTCCACGACACCGGACGCCCCTGGATGAGTCCACGCACGAACCGGTACAGCAAGAAGAGCGCTGCGGCGACACCGGCGTACCAGATCAGTGGATTCGGGACGCTCGAGATCACCGAGATGCAATGATCAGTGCCGCAACTGGCGTCATCGCCGACCCACACCGCGGTCGGACGGATCAGCAGCGGCCACTGCCAGGCGGGGCTCGCATAGGGATGCCCCGTGGTGAGCCCGATGTGGAATCCGTACATACTTTGGTGGTATTTCCACAGCGCGATCAGCGGGTTCGCATCGCTTTGCCGGTCATAGCCACCGGCCGTTACCAGCCAACCCGACCACGTGACCAGATAGGTCACGAGGGCCGCAGGCACCAGCAACAGGAACGATACGGAACCCTGCCTGGCCACGGCATCCATCGGCCAGAACGCGATGCCTGCCCGGCGGCGTGCCAGAGCATCCGTCACCACGAGATACAGCCCGAGCCCCGCGAGCGCATAGAGCCCCGACCACTTCACCGCGCTTGCTGCGCCGAGCGCGACACCTGCCGCGATGACCCACGGACGTCGCCAGAAGATCCGGCCCCAGAGTCGTTCTCGGTCGTCGGCATCGACGTATTCCGCGCGGCGCATACTGCGCGTGCGGTCGTAAAGAATGAAGAGGAATCCGAGCAGAATGAAGAAGGTCAGCGCGCCGTCGAGCAGCGCGATGCGGCTCATGACGATGCTGAGGCCGTCGATCGCCAGCAGCAACCCTGCGATCGTTGCCGCGACGATCGAACCGGTCAAGGCACGGGCGACGAGATACACCACGAGCACCGTCGCGGCGCCGAGCAGTGCCGTCGTCAGCCGCCACGCTTCGCTGGAGCCAGATCCGAAAAGTCCCATGCCCAGGGCGATGATCCATTTACCGAGTGGTGGATGCACGACGAAGCTGCCGGTGCTGTCCAGGGCGCTCGTATCTCCCGAAGGAAAGGCCTCGTTTGCACCGTCGCCCCAACTGCCCTCGTAGCCGAGCGTCCAGAGCGACCACGCATCCTTGACGTAGTACGTCTCATCGAACATGAGTTCGTGCGGGTGGCCGAGGTTAGCCAGACGCAGCACGGCCGCGAGAGCCGTGACCACCAGCGGGGCGAACCAACGGATGATGCGGTTCCACTCTGGTTCCCGCAGCAACCGATCACGCAATCGCCCCCACGCGGTCAGGCGTTCTGCCGGAGGGGGCAGAAGGGGGGCGGGCGCGGTCACGGCACAAGCCTAAGTCTTCGCGCATAGGCTGATCGTGTGATCATCCTCGCGGCAACCCCCATCGGCAACCTTGGCGACGCGTCTCGACGCCTCATTGAGGTGCTTGAAAATGCAGAGGTCGTCGCCGCAGAAGACACGCGCACCACGCAGCGACTGCTGCGAGCACTCGAGATTGAGAACCGTCCGCGCCTGATCGCCCTGCATGACCACAACGAGAAGCACAAGGCGGCCGAGCTGGTCGCCCTCGCGCAAGAACAGGACGTGGTCCTCGTCAGCGACGCGGGGATGCCGGCGGTCAGCGATCCCGGATACGGTGTTGTCGCAGCGGCTGTCGAGGCCGGTGTGACAGTGAGCGCGATTCCTGGACCGAGCGCGGTGCTCATGGCGCTGGCGATCTCGGGGATGCCGACGGACCGTTTCACCTTCGAGGGATTCCTGCCGCGTAAGCCGGGCGAGCGGCGCGCAACGCTCGGAAAACTCGCCGCAGAGCCGCGGACCATGGTGTTTTTCGAATCTCCGGCGCGTCTCGCGTCATCGCTTGCTGACATGGGGAGCGCATTCGGCGATGATCGCCGCATTGCGGTCTGCCGCGAACTCACCAAGTTTTATGAAGAGGTGCGGCGGGGGACAGCATCCGAGCTCGTGGAATGGGCCACGGAAGGCGTCAAAGGCGAGATCGTCGTGGTCGTCGAGGGTGCGTCGCGCCGCGATATCTCCCCAGAGGATGCTGTCGCCCAGGTGCAGCAACTCGTCACCGACGGCATCCGCTTGAAAGATGCCTGTGCCGAAGTCGCCGCGGCGACCGGCCTCAGCTCTCGCGACCTCTACCAACAGGTCCTCGCGTCGCGATCAAAGTGAACTGCGCGTGACTGACGCCACCATCGCCGCTGCCTATGATTCTCGCGCAGCCGAGTACGTCGAGGTCGCCGGCAGTATCGGCCAGATGGACGCCGCGGATCGCGCCCTGATCGAGAAGTGGCGCGATTGCGCACCGGGACGTTTGCTGGATGCGGGCTGCGGTCCTGGCCTATGGACCGACGTTCTGCACGATGATCACCGCGACGTTGCGGGTATCGATCTGTCCGCACACTTCCTCGCTGAAGCCCGCTCGCGACACCCGCATCTGCGATTCGACCACGGCTCGTTCTGCAACCTCCCATACGAAGGTGCCTCGCTCGGCGGCATCCTTGCCTGGTACTCCCTGATCCACACACCTCCGGAAGACATCGCCGCGGTTCTCGCAGAGTTCGCTCGCGTCCTCGCCCCGCGCGGCTCGCTGCTGATCGGGTACTTCGACGGTGCTCCACGTGAGCCATTCGCCCACGCCATAACCGAGGCTTACTTCTGGTCAGCCGACGCCCTCTCCGAACTCCTCACAGACACAGGTTTCGCCATCACCGCCACAGAGCACCGCAGCCGCGCACCCGGCGAAGTAAGCAAGCGAACCCACGGCGCAATCACAGCGATCCGACGCGGCAACTGAGGGCGCATGGCTGCGACGTAACCACACCGGCGATCCCGCCTAGAATTGAGAGTATGGCCGCTGGCGAATCTTTCTACATCACTACGCCCATCTACTACCCCTCTGATGTTCCGCACATCGGACACGGGTACACGTCGGTGGCGGTCGACACGCTTGCGCGTTGGCACCGTCAGTCGGGTGATGACACCTGGATGCTGACCGGCACGGACGAGCACGGACAGAAGATGCTGCGTGCCGCGGCGGCGAACAACGTCACCCCGCAGGAGTGGGTAGACAAGCTTGTTACCGAGAGCTGGTTCCCGCTGTTGGAGACGCTTGATGTCGCCAATGACGACTTCATCCGCACGACGCAGGAGCGTCATGAGAAGAACGTGCAGGTGTTCTTCCAGCGGCTGTACGACTCCGGCTACATCTACGCCGGTGAGTATGAGGCGCTGTACTGCGTCGGTTGTGAAGAGTTCAAGCCTGACAGCGAGATCGTCGACGGCACCGGACCTTTCGAAGGCCTGAAGGTCTGTGCGATCCACTCGAAGCCGCTTGAGTTGCTTCAGGAGAAGAACTATTTCTTCAAGCTGAGCGAATTCCAAGACCGGCTGCTCGATCTCTACAAGACCCAGCCTGACTTCGTGCGCCCCTACTCGGCACGCAACGAAGTGGTGTCCTTCGTCTCGCAGGGGCTGAAGGATCTCTCGATCTCGCGCTCCACTTTCGACTGGGGCATCCCGCTGCCGTGGGACGAGTCGCACGTCATCTACGTCTGGGTCGATGCTCTACTCAATTACGCCACCGCTGTGGGCTACGGCTCCGATGAAGAGACATTCGAGCGCCGCTGGCCCGCGTATCACGTGGTCGGCAAAGACATTCTGCGCTTCCACGCGGTGATTTGGCCCGCGCTTCTGATGGCAGCAGGGCTGGACGTTCCCAAGGGCGTGTTTGCACACGGCTGGCTTCTCGTCGGCGGCGAGAAGATGTCGAAGTCGAAGCTCACCGGCATCGCACCGACCGAGATCACCGATGTGTTCGGCTCTGACGCGTACCGCTTCTACTTCCTCTCTGCGATCGCGTTCGGCCAGGACGGCTCGTTCAGCTGGGAAGACCTCTCGGCCCGCTACCAGGCAGAGCTCGCCAACGGCTTCGGTAACCTCGCATCGCGCACTGTCGCGATGATCGAGAAGTACTTCGACGGCGTCGTTCCTGAAGCCGCGGAGTACACCGAACAAGATCTGGCGATTCAAAAAATCGTGTCGGATGCCGCAGCCGCAGCAGATGCGTCAATGGAGCAGTTCCGCATCGACGAGGCGATCCACTCCATCTGGACGATCGTTGACGCACTGAATGGCTACATCACCGAGAACGAGCCCTGGGCGCTCGCTCGTGACGAAGACCAGCGTGCGCGCCTCGGCACGGTGCTATACACGTGTGCTGAGGGTCTGCGGGCGCTCGCCGTGCTGCTGTCGCCGGTGATGCCGCAGTCGACTCAGAAGCTGTGGGATGCTCTCGGCGCTGACTCACTTGGCGAGCTTTCGGCGCAGCCGATTCGTGACGCCGGAGCCTGGGGAGCGCTCAAGCCCGGCACCCACGTGCAGACGCTTGCACCGTTGTTCCCGCGCGTGGAGTCCACAGCCTGAGGCACAAATGACTGCTGAGGACCCCAAGACGTACGTGAAGGAGCGCTCCGGCGACGGACGCAAGAACCTCCGGTACCCGACCGCTCCTGAACCGCTGAGTGTTCCGGTGTACGACAATCATGCACACCTGGAAATCGTTGACGGCGATGAGCCGCTGAGCCTCACTGAGCAACTCGATCGGGCTACGGCGGTCGGCATCCTGGGCGTCGTGCAGGCATCCGGGGATATCGAGTCTTCACAGTGGGCGGTGGAGGCCGCGGCATCCGACCCTCGCGTTCTCGCTGCCGTCGCAATCCACCCGAACGATGCGCCGACGTACGCAGAAGCGGGCCGGCTCTACGAAGCGATCAGCGTGATCGACAAGCTCGCAGCGCACCCTCGTACCCGGGCGATCGGCGAAACCGGCCTCGATTTCTTTCGCACCGAACCTGAGCGCCAGGCCCCGCAGTTTGAATCTTTCGAAGCGCACATCGCGCTGGCGAAGAAGCACGGTATCGCGATGCAGATCCACGACCGCGAAGCGCACGAGGCGGTGCTCGAGACACTGACCCGCGTCGGCGCGCCCGAGCGGACGGTGTTTCACTGCTTCTCCGGTGACGATCGGATGGCGCGAATCTGCGCGGACGCCGGGTACTACCTCTCCTTCGCCGGCAACGTCACCTTCAAGAATGCGCAGAACCTTCGTGATGCATTGAAGGTCACACCGCTCGATCGCATCCTGGTCGAGACGGATGCTCCGTTTCTGACGCCCGTACCGTTGCGCGGGCGCCCGAATGCGCCGTATCTGATCCCGCACACGCTGCGGTTCATGGCATCCGAGCTCGAAATCGACGTCGACGACCTTGCCACCCAGATCGCTGCCAATACCCTCGCGGTCTACGGGAGCTTCACCGACTGAGCTTTTGCGCTCAAACCCGGTACAGATGTCGGTTGATTTCTACACCCGTATGCCGAGATCGCTCGATTCGTCCGACTTTCGTGATTTTCGACCGACGGGTGTACCCGCAGGCTCGGCGCACGGCATGGGGGAGAATGGCAAGATGACTGTCACACTGCTCGGCGCCTCCGAGATTCGCCGCCTTGCTGCCGAGCTCGATGTCACTCCGACGAAGAAGCTGGGACAGAACTTCGTCGTCGACGCGAACACCGTCCGAAAGATCGTCCACGTCGGTGCGGTCACCGCGGGCGAGAGCGTCGTTGAAGTTGGCCCAGGGCTCGGATCTTTGACGCTCGCGATCTTGGAGACAGGGGCATCGGTCACCGCTGTCGAGATCGATCACCGTCTGGCGGCGCGGCTTCCCGAGACAGCGGCGGCGCATGGCGTGCCCGCGGATGCTCTGACCGTTGTCGATGCCGACGCCCTGCGCGTCACCGAACTCCCCGGTGACCCGACGGTGCTCATTGCGAATCTGCCGTACAACGTCTCTGTGCCGGTGCTGCTGCACTTCATGGAAACTTTCCCGGCGCTGCAGCGCGGCGTGGTCATGGTGCAGGCAGAGGTGGGGGAGCGGGTCGCCGCCGCTCCTGGGAGCAAGATCTACGGTGTACCGAGCGTTAAAGCCGCTTGGTACGGCGCCTGGCGCCTTGCTGGCACGGTGTCGCGTCAGGTGTTCTGGCCGGTTCCCAACGTCGACAGCGTCTTGGTGGCATTCGAGCGTTCGGATGATGTCCGAGGCGGTGAAGAGCTCCGGCGTGCGACGTTCAAGATCGTGGATGCCGCGTTCCAACAGCGCCGCAAGATGCTCCGCCAGGCGCTCGCTGCGGTTCTCGGTGGCACAGCTGCCGAGGCATCCGCTGTTCTCGAAAAAGCCGGTGTCGCACCGACCGCCCGCGGAGAACAACTGACCATCGAAGATTTCGTGCGCATTGCCGAGGCGCTTCACGACTAATCTGGAAGGCGTGACTGAATCGCCGCGCTTCCACACCAACGTTCCCGAGATCGACCGCCCGTATGTGGCGAAGGCCGATCGCTACGAACAGTTCGAATACCGCCAGGTTGGTACCTCCGGGCTCTACCTGCCGCCGATTTCGCTGGGACTGTGGTGGAACTTCGGAGACAACATTCCGCTCGATAACCAGCGGGCGCTCCTGCGCCACGCTTTCGATCGCGGCATCACCCACTTCGATCTGGCCAACAACTACGGCCCGCCGTACGGTTCGGCGGAGAAGAACTTCGGGCGTATCTTCCACGAAGACTTCCGCCCTTACCGCGACGAGCTGATCATCTCGTCCAAGGCCGGCTGGGACATGTGGCCTGGCCCGTACGGCAACTTCGGCAGCCGAAAGTACCTCCTGGCCAGTGCCGAGCAGTCATTGACGAGCATGAACCTCGATTACGTCGACATCTTCTACTCGCACCGCGTTGACCCGGTCACCCCGATCGAAGAGACCGTCGGCGCGCTGGACACCCTCGTGCGTCAGGGCAAGGCCCTGTACGTCGGTATCTCGTCGTACAGCGCCGAGCGCACCGCTCGTGCGGTCGAAGCCGCTCGTGAACTTGGCACGCCACTCGTGATTCACCAGCCTGCGTACTCGATTCTCAACCGGTGGACCGAGGCCGAGCTCAACGACACCCTGCGCACTGAGGGGCTTGGGGCGATCGCGTTCACGCCGCTCGCGCAGGGGCTGCTGACGGACAAGTACCTGGGCGATGGCACCGCACAGCGCGCACAGAAGCGCGGTTCTATCTCTGACAAGCCGCTTTCGGCTGAGGGACTGAAGGTGCTGCGCGGCCTGGACGAGATCGCGAAGGGCCGCGGCCAGTCGCTCGCGCAGATGGCGTTGCAGTGGGTGCTGCGCGACCCGGTGGTGGTCTCTGCATTGATCGGAGCGTCTCGGCCCGAGCAGCTCGACGAGAACATCGCCGCAGTCAATGGGCCGAAGTTCTCGGACGACGAACTCGCCCGCATCGATGCGCTCTCCAACGGCATCGACGTCGACCTGTGGGCGTCGTCTTCGACGCTCTGAGCAGACCGCAACGACCATGAGCACACCATGAGCCTGGCCGCGTTTCCCCAGTCGGTGCGCGTACGCGCGCCGGGGAAGATTAACGTCTACCTCGGCGTCGGTGGTCGTCATGACGATGGTTACCATGCGCTGGCAACGGTGTTTCAAGCCGTGTCGCTGTACGAAGAGGTCATTGCCTACCCGGCTGATGATTTCTCGTTGAGCGTCTCGGGCATGGACCCCGCCAGTACTGCGCTGTTTGCTGAGACAGTGCCGCTGGATGATCGCAACCTCGCGATGCGTGCTGCCAAGCTCGTCGCCACGGCGACGGGATATACGGGTGGCGTGCATCTCGAGGTGCGCAAGAGTGTGCCCGTTGCCGGGGGGATGGGCGGTGGGTCAGCGGATGCCGCCGCCGCTCTCGTCGCATGTGACGCGCTGTGGGAAACCGGGCTATCGTCGCAGCGCCTCGATGAACTCGCGGCGCGCTTAGGCGCTGACGTGCCATTTGCGCTGCATGGGGGAACAGCGGTGGGCACAGGTCGAGGTGACCACTTGAATCCTGCTCTTGCGCGCGGACGCTTTGATTGGGTGATCGTCACCAGCGAAGAAGGACTGTCAACGCCCGCGATCTATGGGCGCCTCGATGAGCACCGCGCGGCGAGCGGCGCGCTCTCGGATGATCCGCCCATGTCGCTAGAGGTACCTATTGCAGTGTTGCAGGCCCTGCGTGCCGGCGACGCGCATTCACTCGCCGCGTGCATGCACAACGACCTCGGAATCCCCGCAATTTTGGAGCGTCCTGTCCTGGACGACATCATCAATGAGGGGCTGGAGGCAGACGCACTCAGCGGAATCGTCTCCGGCTCCGGCCCTAGTATCGCGTTCCTGTGCGATTCGCCCGAGAACGCTCAGTACGTCCAGAGCGAGTTGACAGCGCGCGGACGCACGGCGCTACACGTTCACGGTCCTGTTCCGGGCGCCCGCATCATCTCACCCTGATGTGATGCGTCGGTCGGCGCGTCCGGTATGCAGATACTGGGCTTTCCCCGTGCCGTCGTCACCGACGAAAGCGTGCGAAATATGCACGCCCTTATCCGCGGTTCGCGTGATGAGGGCATCCGTGTGCCACGGGACGAGTTCAACGGGTGCAGGATCGGGGCCCAAATCAGCGAAGATTCCCTTCATCGCCTGATCGAGCCAGATGCGGCCATCGTCATCTTGACGCACTGTCGAATCAGCGACAGACGACGAATACGTGCCGAGGTAGCGGGACGCATCGTGAAGAGCGGGGAGGGGATCTTCTGGTGCGGGCAAGGCAGGAACAGCCACGTCGGCGAGTTCGGCCATCACATGGGTCATGACTGTGCTGTACAGCTCGAAAGGCATGCCACCGTTGGTGAGGATGGCCACGGCGATACCCTTCTCAGGCACGACGCGTAAGAATGCCGCCTGCCCGATCGTGCCGCCGTCGTGGCCGATGACAGGGCCGCCGGGCCAGTCGTACAGCGACCAGCCGAGGCCCCAGTTTTTGCCCATGAGGCTGAGCTCAGGAACGGCCGTCTCTGGATGCTGCATCTGCTGCGCAGCAGAAGCGCTGAGGAGACGCGAACCTTCGGGCGTCACACCGTTGTCGATGTGTAGCCGTGCGAAGCCGAGCAGGTCTTGCGCCGTCATCGACAGCATCGCCCCAGCCGGGGTATTAGAGCGCACCAGACTCCACATCGGAGCGGGAACAGGCCTGTCGCTTCCTTCTGCGGGAACGTGGCCGACAGCCGCACGGAACATGATCGCCTGCGCGGCATCGGTTGCGACGTGGTGAAGTCCGAGCGGGTCGATCAGTCGCTGTCGCAGAATCTGGTCATATGGTGTGCCGCGCAGCACCTCGACGATGCGGCCGAGCACGACGAAAGCTGCGTTGTTATAGGAAAACTGCTCGCCCGGGGCGAAGAGCTGAGGGGTGTCGCTGAGAGTGCGGACGTACTTCTCTACGCAGTCATCGCCGGTGCCGGTGTCTGTGAAAAAATCACCCTCGAAGCCTGCGGTGTGACTCAGCAGCTGCCTCACGGTGATCGCGGCGGCGGCAGACTCATCGGCGAGAGCGAAGTCCGGCAGAACAGACTGCACAGGGGCGTCGAGGTCGAGAAGCTCTTCATCGACGAGCTGCATGATGAGCGTCGCGGTCCACACTTTCGTGATCGAGCCGATCTGAAACAGCGAGTCAGTGGTCGCCTGGACGCCTGTCGTTGTGTTCAAGACGCCGGCGGCGGCGCTTGCGATATGCCCATCGGATAGCACCGCAACGGATGCCGCGGGCACATGGCCCCGCTCGATGAGGGAAGGGAGAGCATCCGCTAACCAGCTACCTATTTCAGTCAACGTCGTCATGCCTGCTCCTGTCGCGTGGTGCTGTCACGTCGAGCGTACGGGCAGGCGCGTCCTCGGGGTTCGTCTGATGAAACGAAATCATGTGACGTGTTTGTCATTCAGGACAAGGCCGCCGAGGAGGAACTCTTTTGTTGTCCGTGGATGCGGGAACGGTGTCTGGGGGACATAATGGAAAAGGCTATGTGACCGTGCACATTCGAGGAGGCATTGCGATGGCAGCCTCAAGCGAACGAGCCCGTATGCCCAGCATCCGCGATGTGGCGCGTCTGGCCGGGGTTTCGCATCAGACTGTCTCGCGTGTGCTGAACGATCACCCGAGCATTCGCCCTGAGACGAAGAAACGCGTCCAGGACGCGATCGTGGTGCTCGATTACCAGCCGAACCTCGCAGCACGGGCGCTCGTGACGAGCAGATCACGCACCATCGGTGTGCTTTCGGCAACGATCGGGGAGTACGGACCCACCTCATCGATCGCCAGCATCGAAGATGCGGCGAGGGCGGAAGGTTATTCCGTCACAACGGTGAACCTGCCGGAGACGACGCCGGAGGCGATCGGCGACGCGATTCGCCAATTGGCGCGCGAGCAGGTCAGCGGCATTGTTGCGTTGGCTCCGCAAGTGCGAGTGTTCAACGTGCTGAGGGGCATGACGGCAGGAGTGCCGATCGTCAGTCTTCAAGCGGCATCCGGCGCCGACGGATTCACACTGTCTGCCGATCAGGTGGAGGGCGCACGCGCCGTTACCGAACACCTGATCTCACTGGGACACACCGACATCCTGCATCTTGCCGGCCCTCAGGATTGGATCGAGGCAGAGTCTCGCATGCGTGGGTATCTGGATGCCATGCGCGAGGCAGACTTGTCGACCTTCCCGCCGATCCGGGGTGACTGGACGGCTGACTTCGGTTATTTCGCCGGCACTGAGCTTGCACGCAGGCGAGACTTCACCGCAGTATTCGCCGCGAATGACCTTATGGCGATCGGGCTGATGCACGGTTTCCGCGATGTCGGAATCGATGTGCCGCGCCAGGTCAGCGTTGTCGGTTTTGATGATATTCCAGTCGCCGCACATGTCTGGCCGCCGCTGACGACCGTGCATCAGGACTTCCCCGTTCTCGGTCAACGGGCAGTAGAGTTTCTGCTTGCCGAGATCAGGGGCGAGGCTGCTCCAAATTACGGCCCAGTGGTGCCGCAACTGCGGCCCCGGTCATCCAGCGCATCTCGTTAAGGCAACGAGAAACAATCTCCACTTGACAGAGGGGATAAGGGAGCGCAATATTGTGTCTCATGTGAACGGTCACATTGAGAGCGACCGTCGAGCTATCAAGGAAGATTCGTGACCAGCACAGCAACGATGCCAGCCGTGGCAGGACCGATCTTGGAGATGCGCAGCATCACCAAAGAGTTCCCCGGCGTGAAAGCACTCTCCGACGTGTCGATCTCCGTGATGTCTGGTGAGATCCACGCAATCTGCGGCGAGAACGGCGCAGGCAAGTCAACTCTGATGAAAGTGCTGTCCGGGGTCTATCCCTACGGCAGCTACGACGGCGACATCCTGCTGTACGGCGAAGAGCAGCGATTCAAAGATATTGCGGCAAGCGAGCAGGCCGGCATCGCGATCATTCACCAGGAGCTCGCTCTCATCCCCGAGTTGTCGATCACCGAGAACATCTTCCTCGGCAACGAACTCTCGCACTTCGGTGCCATCGACTGGAACGCGGCGAAGACGCGCACCATCGAGCTCCTCGCACGCGTCGGGCTCGAAGAAGATCCTGACCTCCCGATCAAGCACCTCGGTGTGGGTAAGCAGCAGCTGATCGAAATCGCGAAGGCGCTGAACAAGGACGTCCGCCTGCTCATTCTTGACGAGCCCACTGCTGCATTGAACGAGAACGACTCGCAGCAGCTGCTTGGTTTGATTCTCGGTCTGAAGGCCAAGGGCATCGCCTCGATCATGATCAGCCACAAGCTCAACGAGATCGAGCAGATCGCCGACGAGATCACGATCATCCGCGACGGCCGCACTGTGGAGACTCTCGACATCTCCAGTGGCAATATCAACGAAGATCGCATTATCCGTGGCATGGTCGGCCGCTCGCTCGAGAGCCGGTACCCGGATCGCACCCCCGAACTCGGCGAGGTGTTCTTTGAGGTCAAAAATTGGGTGGTCCAGCATCCCACCGTCTCAGAGCGCATGGTCGTCAAGGGCTCCAGTATCAACGTCCGCCGCGGCGAAGTCGTCGGTATCGCCGGCCTCATGGGCGCCGGGCGCACCGAGTTCGCGATGAGCATCTTCGGTCGGTCCTATGGCACCTACCTCGGCGGAACGATCGTCAAAGACGGCGAAGAGATCGTTATCCCCGATGTGAAAACCGCCATTCGTCATGGTCTTGCGTACGTCAGCGAAGATCGCAAATCGCTCGGGCTGAACCTGCTCGACACCATTAAGCGGTCGATCGTCTCGGCGAAGCTGTCTAAGATTGCGCGCCGCGGTGTCGTTGATGACCGCGAGGAGTATGCGGTTTCAGAGCGCTATCGCAAGGCACTGCGCATCAAGACGCCGAGTGTCGAGGAGGGCGTCTCCAAGCTCTCCGGTGGAAATCAGCAGAAGGTCGTGCTGGCGAAGTGGATGTTCACCGATCCTGACCTGCTGATCCTCGACGAGCCCACCCGCGGTATCGACGTCGGCGCGAAGTACGAGATCTACTCGATCATCAACGAGCTTGCCGCAGCAGGGAAGGGCGTCATCGTCATTTCCAGCGAGCTGCCAGAGCTGATGGGAATCTCCGATCGCATCTACACAATTTTTGAGGGACGCGTCACCGACTGCATCCCCGCAGATCAGGCCACACCGGAGGCGCTCATGCGCAGCATGACCTCCACGAACACGAAGGCGAAGGCATGAGCACCACTGAGACCGAGAAGCGCGGCTTCCATTTCGGCGACATCAAGAAGATGCTGGGCGGCAACGGCACGTCGTCGCTGCGCCAGTTCGGCATTTTGGGAAGCCTGTTGGCGATCGTCCTGTTCTTCCAGGTCGTCACGATGATGCGTAACCCGAATGGGGCCACGCTTTCACCGAACAACCTGATCAACGTCATCAACCAGTACTCGTTCATTCTGATCCTCGCGATCGGAATGGTGATGGTGATCATCATGGGCCACATCGACCTCTCGGTCGGATCGGTGGCAGCATTCGTCGGCATCGTCGTCGCGAAGTCGATGACGGACTGGAACCTTCCTTGGCCGCTGGCGATTCTTCTGGGCCTGGGCGTCGGAGCTCTGGTCGGCGCCTGGCAAGGGTTCTGGGTGGCCTATGTCGGGGTGCCAGCGTTCATCGTGACGCTGGCCGGCATGCTCTTCTTCCGTGGCGCGAACCAGTTCATCGGTCAGTCCACGACCGTGCCCGTGCCGAAAGAATTCGTCGTCATCGGTGCCGGGTACATGCCTGAGATTCCGATCCCGGGTATGAATTTCAACGTACCGACCATGATTCTCGCCGTCATCGCCGTGGCATGGGTCGTTTTCTACGAGCTGCGCACTCGCCGTACCCAGCGACGAATGGGATCAGAAACTGCGCCCGTGTGGGTTGCGGCCACGAAGGTGATCGTGCTCGGGATCATCATCCTCGGCGCCGGCTGGCTGTTCGCCACGGGGCGACCGGGAACCAGCTTCCCGATCTCGGGCCTGATCCTGCTCGCACTGGTGATTCTGTATACCTTCCTCACTCGCAACACCGTCTTCGGACGCCACATCTACGCAGTCGGCGGTAACCGCCAGGCAGCCCGCCTGTCGGGTGTGAAGGACCGCTGGGTCGACTTCTTCGTCATCATGAACATGTCGGTGCTCGCCGCCCTCGCGGGAATGATCTTCGTTGCTCGCTCGCAGGCCTCAGGCCCCGGCGATGGCAACATGTGGGAGCTTGACGCCATCGCGGCAGTCTTCATCGGTGGCGCAGCAGTTTCCGGCGGCATCGGCACCGTGATCGGATCGATCATCGGTGGTTTGGTGATGGCCTTCCTCAACAACGGCATGGCGCTGCTCGGCCTGTCCGCCGATGTCGTCTCCATGGTCAAGGGCCTCGTTCTGCTCTTCGCTGTCGGTATCGACGTGTGGAACAAGCAGCAGGGGCGCCCTTCCATTATTGGATTCCTTACCCGTCGACGAGCCCGAACCGATGATTTCGGCTCTTCGACCCTGCAGACCCCCGTCGCCGACGGCGCGAACGGGAAGAAGGAGACGTCCTCGCATTGAGCGAGCGCGTTCCCTGAAACCTTGAGAGAAAGTGATCGCATGAAGAAAATCGCAGTAGCGGCGACAGCGTTAGTCGTCACGGGTGCACTGGCCCTTACCGGTTGCGCCGGTGGAGAGCGCGGTGGCGGTACAGACGAGAACGCCGGCGGCGAAGCAGCCACTGGTTTCGAAGCTGGCGCAACGATCGGTGTTGCACTTCCGGACAAGACCAGCGAGAACTGGGTGCTGGCCGGTCAGCTGTTCAAGGACGGACTGGAAGAGGCTGGCTTCGAAGCTGACGTTCAGTACGCACCTGCCAGCAACACGGTTGCCGAGCAGCAGAACCAGATCCAGGCCATGGTGACCGGTGGTGCGAAGGTCATCATCATCGGTGCAAAGGACGGCAAGCAGCTGTCCACGCAGGTGCAGGCTGCTCAGGATGCTGGCGCCAAGGTCATTGCCTATGACCGACTGATCGAGAACACTGAGGCCGTCGACTACTACGTCGCGTTCGACAACTTCAAGGTCGGCCAGTTGCAGGGCAACGCGCTTCTGGAGGGCCTCGAGGCAAACGCCGGACACGAGGCGCCGTACAACATTGAGCTCTTCTCTGGCTCGCCGGATGACGCAAACGCTGGAGTCTTCTTTGACGGTGCGATGGATGTACTGCAGCCGAAGATCGACGACGGCACGCTCGTAGTCACTTCCGGTCAGACCGACATCGGTCAGACGGCAACCGAAGGCTGGTTGGCAGAGAACGCACAGAACCGTATGGACACCCTCATCACGTCGACCTACGGTGGCGACACCGTGCTCGACGGTGTGCTGTCCCCGAACGACACCCTCGCCCGCGCCATCCTCACCTCGGTGCAGCAGGCCGGTAAGGACATTCCTGTCGTCACCGGTCAGGACTCTGAAGTTGAGTCGGTGAAGTCGATCATGGAGGGCATCCAGTACTCCACGATCAACAAGGACACCGCACTTCTCGTTGAGCAGTCGATCAAGATGGTCGGCCAGCTTCAGAAGGGCGAAGAAGTCGAGGTCAACGACACCGAGCAGTACGACAATGGCGCAAAGGTCGTTCCGTCGTACCTGCTGGACCCGGTTATCGTCACCAAGGACAACGCCGCTGAGGCGTACGCCAACGTGCCGAGCCTGCTCGAAATCGTTGAGTCTTACAACTAAGTAATCCTCCAAAAAGGGCCGTCCGGATCATCTCCGGACGGCCCTTTTTGTTCGCGTACGCTGGGAGAGACATGGCACATCTTCTTGGGGCCGAGAGCCTCCACCTGGAATACCCGACCAAGGTCGTCTTCGACTCCATCACCCTCGGAATTGAGGAGGGAGATCGGATCGGGATCGTTGGCCGCAACGGCGACGGCAAGAGCTCGCTTTTGGCGATGCTCGCGGGTCGTAAAGAGCCGGATGGTGGACGTGTAACAATGCGCGCGGGAACAACGGTCGGCGTACTCGACCAGGCCGACACTCTGGACGAGTCCCTCACGATCTCCGCCGCAGTTGTCGGGGATACTCCCGAGTATGAGTGGGCAGGTGACGCGCGTGTGCGCGACGTCATCCAGGGGCTGCTGGCAGACCTGGACTGGGACGCACCCATCGCAGGACTCAGCGGCGGCCAGCGTCGGCGCGTGTCACTCGCCACTTTGCTCGTCCAGGAATGGGACATCATCGCGCTCGATGAGCCGACCAACCACCTCGATGTCGAAGCGATCACCTGGCTCGCCGGGCACCTCAAACGCCGCTGGGCAACGAACTCCGGGGCATTCCTCGTCGTTACCCACGACCGGTGGTTCCTCGATGAAGTCTGCACCGAGACGTGGGAAGTCCACGACCGAATCGTCGAGCCTTTCGACGGCGGGTATGCGGCATACATTCTGCAGCGCGTAGAGCGTGACCGGATGGCTGCGGCCTCTGAAGCTAAGCGTCAGAACCTCGCGCGCAAAGAGCTCGCGTGGCTGCGCCGCGGCGCACCAGCTCGCACCGCTAAGCCGAAGTTCCGTATTGACGCGGCGAACGAGCTGATCGCAGATGTGCCCGAGATTCGAGATGCGGTGTCTCTGCAGTCGCTCGCCACTTCACGCCTCGGCAAGGATGTCGTTGATCTGTTGGACGTCGGAGTTATTTACCCTGCGACCGACCTGGGGCCCGCACGCGAAGTGCTGCGCGATATCGAATGGCGCATCGCTCCGGGGGAGCGCACCGGAATCCTGGGCGTCAATGGTGCAGGAAAGTCCACGCTGCTCAGTCTCATCGCCGGTACCCTTGAGCCCACCAGCGGCCGGATCAAGCGTGGCTCGACGGTGCAGGTACGCACGCTGACGCAGCGGATCGACGAACTTGAGCAGCATTGGAATGATCCGGTGCGCATCGTCATCTCGAGCCTGCGTACTGAGTACACCTTCGGCGCTGGCTCAAAAGCGCAGTCACTCACCCCTGGCCAGTTGCTGGAGAGGCTGGGCTTCGCATCGGCGCAGCTGTCGACTCCGGTGAAGGACCTCTCGGGTGGTCAACAACGCCGTCTGCAGTTGCTGCTCGTACTACTGGACCAGCCGAATGTGCTGATCCTCGACGAGCCCACGAACGACATGGACACAGACATGCTCGCCGCGATCGAGGACCTTCTCGACTCGTGGCCGGGCACACTGCTCGTCGTGAGTCACGACCGGTACTTCCTCGAGCGCGTGACCGACCAGCAATATGCAGTGATGGGCGGCCGCCTCCGCCATCTTCCCGGCGGTGTCGACGAGTATCTGCGGCTGCGCACGGCAGAGCAGAATGCGCCGGCTTCGTCGCGCAACGCTTCTTCGACTGGCTCAGGGAGCTCGAATGGCTCAGGGAGTGAGCGAACAACCCCGAAGTTGGAGGGCGCTGCCCTTCGCACCGTGCAAAAGGAAGTGTCTGCGCTCGAACGGAAGATCCAGAAGCTCACGCAGCAAATCGACAAGGCCAAGCATGCGCTCGTCGAGCACGACCAAACGGACTACGAAGGCCTGGCCGAGAAGATGAAAACCATCAGCTCTCTGGAGGCTTCGGTCGAAGAAAATGAGATGCGCTGGCTTGAAGTTAGCGAGCAACTCGGCTGATCGGAGCCGCGCAGAGGGAGATCATTTCGCTCTGTGACACACGATTCTCCGAAACGGTATTCGGTTACGTAACGTGGCTGAGTCCCAACAGGAGGAACCATGTCTCGCCGCACCACATCCGTCATCGCTGCACTCGCTGCGATCCCACTTTTCGTCGCCCTGGCCGGTTGTGCCGGTGACGCCGACACCGCCAGCGGCGACGGTGAAAATGCGACCGTCAAGATCGGCGTTGTCGGCAAGTCAGACCCACAGTGGCCTGCATTCGTCGACGCAGCGGCAGATGAGGGCATCACCGTAGAGCTCATCGACTTTGGCTCCTACGAGCAGCCCAACCCGGCACTGGCCGAGGGCGAACTTGACCTGAACCAGTTCCAGCACATCGTCTACCTCGCCCAGTACAACGAAGCTGCCGGGCAGGACCTCACACCGATCGGTTCCACCCAGGCGTACCCGCTCGGGGTGTACTCCACGAAATACGACGACATTGACAGCATCCCCCGGGGTGAGAGCGTCGCTGTTCCAGACGATGCGTCCAACCAAGCCCGTGCCCTTCTCGTGCTTCAGTCTGCGGGGCTCATTGAGCTCACTGACGGCGGAACGGCCCTCTCCGACATTGCCGACATCGACGAGTCCGCCTCCAAGGTGAAGGTGACGGCGCTTGAGGCGGCGCTGATCCCCACCTCGTTGCCCGATGTGGCAGCGGCGATCATCAACAATGACTTCGTCGAGGGTGCGGGATTGAGCTTTGACGATGCGCTCTTCACCGATGACGCCGCAGATGACAGTGCGCTGCAGTACGTCAACATCTTCGCGGCGCGTGCAGAAGACGCCGACAACGAGACCTATGCCAAACTCGTCGAGATCTTCCAGACGAACGAAGAGGTCCAGGCTGGCCTCGATGAGTCTTCCGGGGGCACCGGAGTATCGCTTCAGACGCCGGTCGAAGAGCTCGTTGCGCTGCTCAAGAAAGTCCAGAAAGACGTCGTCGCCAACGGCTGACCTCTTCTTGCGTGAGAATCGGGCGTCCGGCTTGGGCGCCCGATTCCCGTTCCACCCTTCAGCACCGGAGAACTCATGCCGATCGTGACACTCGAGAACGTCTCGAAGACCTACCCGCCGTCGAGCCGCGACGCTCAGCCCACGATTGCTGTCGACAAAGTTTCGCTGCAGGTCGACAAGGGCGACGTCTTCGGCATCATCGGGTACTCCGGCGCGGGTAAGTCCACTCTGGTGCGGCTCATCAATGCCCTTGAGCCCGCGACCAGCGGCACAATCGTCGTAGACGGGGACGACATCACATCGCTAGCCGAGCGGGATCTGCGCCGGGTGCGCGGTGGCATCGGCATGATCTTCCAGCAGTTCAACCTCTTTTCTGCGAAGTCTGTGCGGGCAAACATTGCTTACCCGCTCAAACTCGCCGGTTGGTCAAAGCAAGACATCGATGAGCGCGTCACGGAGTTGCTCGCATTCGTTGGTTTGAGCGATAAGGCGCGCGCTTACCCCGAGCAGCTCTCGGGCGGACAGAAACAGCGGGTCGGCATCGCGCGTGCACTCGCCACCAGGCCTGCGATTCTTCTCGCCGATGAAGCGACCAGTGCCCTTGATCCGCAAACGACACACGAGGTGCTCGCCCTGCTCAAGCGTGTCAACGACGAGCAGGGCGTGACGATCGTGATCATCACGCACGAGATGGACGTCATTCAGACGATCGCGACGAAGGTCGCAGTGATGGACTCCGGACGGGTCATCGAGCAGGGCGAAGTCTTCGACGTGTTCTCAGACCCGCAGCATCCCGCATCGCAACGGTTTGTCGGCACGGTGATCAAGGGGGTCCCCTCACCGGCAGAGCGCGCAGTGCTGCAGGAGCGGCACGCCGGACGCATCGTCACTTTCTCGTTCCGTGACGGTGACTCCTCTCAGGCGCAGGTCTTCGTGGACCTCGCCGCAGCGGGCCTTGACTTCGAACTCATCTACGGCGGCATCAACGACATTCGCGGTCGCGCTTTCGGGAACCTGACGCTGGCAATTCGTGGAACGGATGCCGCGATAGACAGCACGCTGGCACAGATCAGCACGCACGTCACGGTGACTGATCTTTCGGCAGGGGAGGCTCGCTAATGGACCGCCTAATCGAACTTCAGGGAGACTTCTGGCAGGCCGCCGTCGAGACGCTCTACATGACGTCGTTCGCGCTCGTCCTTGGCGGCGTGCTCGGGCTCATCATCGGCGTAGGCACTTACGCAACCCGCCCGGGCGGCGTGCTTCCGAACCGGCCGGTATCCGTGGTGGTCAACTTCATCATCAACTTCTTCCGCCCGATCCCGTTCGTCATATTTCTTGCCGTTTTGCAGCCGTTCACGCGGGTGGTCATCGGCACAGGCATCGGAATTACTGCCGGCGCCTTTGCGATCGGAATCGCCGCATCTTTCGCGATCGGCCGCATCGTCGAACAGCATCTCGTCTCGGTGTCACCGGGTGTGATTGAGGCCGCGCGCTCCATGGGAGCAGGGCCCTGGCGAATTCTGCTGACGATCGTGATTCCCGAAGCGCTCGGACCGCTGATTCTTGGATACACGTTCATCGTCGTTGCAATTATCGACATGACGGCGATGGCGGGCCTTATCGGCGGTGGCGGACTGGGTGCCTTCGCGCAGATCTATGGTTTCCGACAGTTTGAGCCGGTCGTCATGTGGGCCGCGATCGTGCTGATCGTCGTGTTCGTGCACCTGGTGCAGGGCCTGGGAACGTGGATCGCGCGCAGGGTGATGCGGCGCTGATCCACGTTCTGCCGGCGTGATTTTAGTGCGCCGGCGAGCCCTTCGACTTACCAGGGATCGCCGCCGTGATGAATGCGGCAACGATGGCGGCGAGGCATCCGATCATGAGCGAAACCAAGAAACCCGCGTGAGTGGGTATCGTGTGTTGGCCGACGGGGACAGCCATCGTCGCGAGTACGACGCCGATGATCGCAGCCGATGAGGTGGCACCGAGCGAGCGCATGAGCGAGTTGAAGCCGTTTGCTGCGGCCTTGTCACCTGTGGGAACAGCGCCCATGATGAGTGCCGGCATAGCGCCGAAGGCGAGCCCGATGCCGCAGCCGGTGATGGTCGTTCCGATCGCCATCAGAATCAGCGTCCACATGATTGTCGCGCCGTCGGCGACGCCGGGCTCTCGTGCGCCGATGGTGGCAAGTACGAGGGCAGCCGTTCCATAGCCGATCGAAATCACGATGCTGGCGGTGATGAGTGTTGTCTTTGGTCCGTGGCGGCGACTGATCGTGGCGCCGATTTTGGAGACCGCCATCATGCCGAGTCCCATGGGGGCAAGCCACAACCCCATCTGGATCATCGTCTGGCTGAGCCCGTAGCCAATCTCCGCAGGCAGTTGCATGACCTGCGGGGCGATGAGATTCATTGCATACATCGCGAAGCCGATCAGGATTGACGCGACGTTGGTCAGCAGCACGACCGGGGTCACTGTGGTGCGCAGATTTACCAGAGGTGAGCGTCGTCCGAGTTCGTATTTTCCCCACAACAGCAGGACGACCACGGCGATCACGAAGCACGAGAGTGTCGGCACGCTTGTCCAGCCCCACTCAGAGCCCTGGGAGATCGCCAACAGCAGTGCGGTCAGCCCGATTGCGAGTCCCACGCTGCCGACGTAGTCGAATTTTCTCTCGTTGCGCATCATGTTGCGGACGGGGACTGCAATGAAGATCGCGACGGCGATGAGCAATGCGGCCAATGCGGTAACCCAGAACAATACGCGCCAGCTGGCGAACTGGCTGACACCTGCGGCGATGGGCAGGCCGAGTGCACCGCCGATGCCCATCGAAGAGCTCATCAGCGCAATGGCGTTGCCGACCTTCTCCTTCGGGAGCACATCGTGCAGGAGAGCAATTCCCAGCGGCACGAGACCGGAGGCGAGACCCTGCAGTCCGCGGCCGATGATCATGGTTGTGACGTCGCCGGCGAGGGCGCACACGACAGAGCCCACGATGAACGGGATCAGCGCGATCAGCATCATTCTCTTCTTGCCGTACATATCGGCGAGGCGTCCCGCGACGGGGTTGGAGATCGCCGCGGTCAGCAGAGTAACGGTGATGATCCAGGAAGCGTTCGCTGCCGTGGTATCGAAGAGCTGCGGAAGGATGCCGATGATCGGTACGACAAGAGTCTGCGCCAGGGAGACGACGATGCCGGCGGCGGCCAGCACCGCGATGATGAGGCCGGAGCGGACGATCGGGGCGTCCTGAATGGGCGTGTTGTCGGTAGTAGGCGAAGAAGTCACTTATGCATGGTACATATCATGTGCATGATGCACAAATATGTGAGATCATGGAGGAATGACGACGGATCCGGTCAACATTATTGAGTACGAGACGATGGTGTTCGCCAGGTACCTTTCGTCGCAGTCTGGACGCACCAGGCGCACGCTGGGAGTGTTGGACCAGAGCGCATACATGCTGCTCAGTGTGCTGCACGTTGCGGGGCCACAGAGCATCAGCGAGCTCAAGACGGTGACAGGATTGGACGCTTCCACTCTCAACCGGCAGACAGCTGCGCTGTTACGTGACGACCTCGCCGAGCGCATTGCAGACCCGAGCGGCGGCGTTGCACGAAAGTTCACGACGACCGCGCAGGGTGTGACGCTGCTTCAGGGAGAGCGTGAGGCAAGCAGAGAGGCAATGCGCGGCCTCATGGGTGAGTGGAGCGACGCCGACCGGGATGCTTTCGCCGATCTGCTCGGGCGACTCAACCGCGCGATCGAGGACTATTCTGGACGCGATTGGCCGCGACCGGACTTCGCTTCGTAGCTGTCACGGTGCATAATCCGGGAGCCTCAGATCCGCCGGGTACGAAGCTCCAGCATCGCGGCGAAGCGTTGATCAGGGTCATCGAGGTTGATTCCGCTGACCTCGATGACGCGGCGCAGTCGATAGCGGAAAGTGTTCGGGTGCACAAAGCTGGCGGCAGCGGCAGACTTCACATCTCCGAAGCTGTCTAACCACGCGGCGAGCGTCACCACGAGCTGAGAATCATTGCGGGTGTCGTACTCGATAAGCCGGGTGAGCTCGGTGGAGCTGATATCGCCGCGCGACGCGCGCAGGTCGCGTAGCTCTAGCAGCAGTGATTCGGTTTCAACCTCGGCGAGGCGGGCGACGCGTCTGCGACCAGGGTGCTCTGAGAGGACTCGCAGCACGCGGCGTGCCTGTACGCGTGACCGAGAAATCTCCGCCACGGATTCTGCGGGCTGGCCGATTCCGATCAGCGCGGGCAAGCGGGTATCCACACGCTGCAGAAAATCTTCGGCCAGGTGAGCTGCGCGCTCTTCCGCAGCGGCATCGGCTGTGGGCAGGATGCCGTACACCGTGTCAACGACGAGGGCGACAGCGGCGCCGCGCTGCACGGCGGAGAGATTGAGAGCGAGGGCATCGGCGAGACGTTCGCGGTCTGCAATGACATCCTGATCGCTGCGTGTTTCCCCTTCGGGAACCGGCGCCAGCGTCGCTGCGGCAACGCACACCCGCTGTCCGGAAAGGCCCAGCCGCTCTAAGGCGTCACGCGCTTCCGCGCCGCCTTCTATGGCGCGACTGACCAGCTCCGTGCGCAGCCG
>DQHP01000037.1 GCA_003524435.1 Microbacterium sp. | reverse complement strand
CTGCGCAACGCCGGCGTAGGCCCCGGCGACACCGTCGCGATCCACTTGCACAAGGGATACCTGCAGGTTCCCGCTGCGCTCGGCGTGCTGGCCGCCGGGGCCACCTACCTGCCGATCGGAGAGGATCAGCCGCCGGCGCGGCGAGACATGATCCTCCGCCGAGGCGATGCCCGGGTGATCGTCCTCGACCGCGAGATCGACGATCTGCCCGAGACTGTGACCGTCGTGCCTATCGCCGATGCACTCGATCATCCGGTTCCGCTGCCCGCGCCTGTCGGCGTCTCACCGGAATCCATCGCCTATGTGCTGTTCACCTCGGGGTCGACCGGCGAGCCCAAGGGCGTGGAGATCCCGCACCGCGCGGCGGCGAACACGATCGATGGCGTCGTGTCCGTGTTCGATCTCACGGCGAACGATCGCACGCTGGCGATCTCGGTGCTCGAGTTCGATCTGTCCGTCATGGACGTCTTCGGTGCGCTCTCCGTCGGCGGCGCAATCATCGCCGTCGACAGCGACGAGGCGAAAAACGCACTCGCCTGGGCCGAGCTCGCGGGCCGACATCGGGCAAGCGCCCTCACCTGCGCCCCGGCCATCCTGGGAATGCTCCTCGACGTCGCCACGCCCGAGCAGCTACGGCACCTGCATGTCGTGATGCTCGGCGGCGACTGGGTGAGCGTGGATCTCCCCCGTCGGTTGCGAGAATCGGCACCGCAGGCGCGGTTCGCGGGTCTCGGCGGCACCACTGAGACGGCGATCCATTGCACGGTCTGCGAGGTTACGGGCGCTGTTCCCGTCGAGTGGCAGGCAGTGCCCTATGGTAGGCCGTTGCCAAACTTCGTTTGCCGCGTGGTCAACGATGCCGGGCAGGACAGCCCCGACTGGGTGCCCGGCGAACTCTGGATCGGCGGGCCGTCTGTCGGCGCGGGTTACCGGGGCGACGCGGAGCGCACCGTCGAAAAGTTCACGGAAGCAGACGGCCTTCGCTGGTATCGCACCGGCGATCTCGCACGTTATCTGCCCGACGGCACACTGGAGTTCCTGGGGCGCGCCGATCACCAGGTGAAGGTACGCGGATACCGCCTCGAGCTCGGCGAGGTCGAGGCGGCACTGCGCGCCATCGACGGCGTACAACTCGCTGTGGCTGAGACGATCGGAACAGAGACCGCTCGTCTCGCGGCGGCCATCACGGCTACGCAGGACCTTTCCGAGGCGCAGCTTCAGCGGCAGCTCGCGGAAAGCCTCCCGACCTACATGATCCCCTCACACATCGAGGTGGTCGAAGCGATCCCGCTGACCGTCAACGGCAAGCTCGACCGACGCGCCGTTCGGACGCTGCTCGAAGCATCGGAGGACGACCACAGCAGCGTGACGAAGCCGGAGTCGAGTCTCGAAGCCGCGCTGCAGCACATCGTCGGCGGCGTGCTTCCCCGTGGACTCGCCTCTGTGGCCGCAGATTTTTTCGTAGCCGGTGGCGACTCGATTCTCGCGACCACCGCGATCGCTCGCATCAGATCGCTGCTTCAAGCGACGACGATCACCGCGGCCGACTTCTTCACCGCGCGCACGGTCCGCGAGCTCGCCGCCCGGCTCCTAGCGCGAGAAGCCTCTCCCGAGCAGATGGAGCTCATCGCCGAAATCTACCTGGATGTCGCCGATGTCTCCGCACCCATCGCCGAGCGAGATCCTCGTTGACCTCGAGGCCCGATGCGAACGAACAGATGGATGAGAGAACGATGACCGACATCTCCGACTTCCAGCAGCGCCTGCGCGCGCGTCTCGCGCAAGCAGGCATCGCAGCAACGGAAGACATCTCGCGCGTTGCCGACCGGACGGTCGGGCCGCTGTCTTCCGCGCAACGGCGAATGTTCTCCCACTGGATGCGCTTCCCCGACAGCACGGCGTACAACGTAACGGTGTCGCTTCGCTTCGATGGCGACCTCGACATCGACGGGCTCTCTCGTGCGTTCACTATGCTGGTCGAGCGGCACGAGGTGCTCCGTACCACCTACGCACTGGACGACGACGGCAATCCCGAACAGCGAATCCATGCCCCTTACGAGCCTGTGGCGGACGTGGTGTTCGTCGCCGAGGTCGAGTTCGAGGCGAGACTGATCGAGATCACCGAAGAGGCGGCTCGCACGCCCAGAAATCTTTCCGACGAGCGCGCACTGACCGTGGTCCTGCTGGCGAGCGCGGAGGAAGCAGCGGCGGTATTCTCCGTCCACCACATCGTGTGGGACAGCGCGGCGTTCGACGTATTGTCACGCGATCTTGAGCGCGCATACCGAAACCAGGCCCGGGCAGCAGAGCCACTGCGGATACAGGTCATCGACCATGCTCTGTGGGAGCGCGATTCTTTCAGCGAGTCTGCGGAAACGGTCGCACAGCGATATTGGGGCCGGCAGTTCGAGGAGCTGCCGGATCCGCTCCGCCTCGCTCCTCCGAGTGAGGAAGAGCGAGGCGATACCCACGAGCAGTCTCGGCGTATCGACGTCGTTTTCGACGAGAGCGTTCTCGACGCGCTCGGCGCGCTCGTGGCGGAGACGAAGGCAACGCCCTTCAGTGTTCTTGCCGCAACCTTCTTCTGCGCCTTGAACCGGCTGAGCGGCCAAAGCGACATCGTGATTGCCACAACCCCGGTGGGCCGTGAGGCAGACGGCCTCGGCGATCTCATCGGAAGCTTCATCAACACGCTACCGCTGCGAATCGGCGCCTCCCCGAATGAGACGTTCGGTCGGATTGTCGAGCGAATACAGGGGGCGTTCGGCGAAGCTATGACGTATGCGGCGTATCCGTACGATCGGGTCGTCGCCGGGCTCGACCAGGCGGGCAGGGTCTCGTCGGAGGGTCTGTTCCAGGCAATGCTCCAGGTCGTCTCTCATGCAGTCACCGGTCCCACGCTGGGGGGTGTCACGTCGCAGTGGAGGGTTCACGCCACCGGCGCCTCCGAGGTGCCCCTGACGCTGGAAGCGTTCATTCATCCTGCTGCGCTTGAGCTTCAGCTGACGTATCAGCAGTCCTTCGTCAGCGGATCAACGGTCGATCACCTGCTGGGCTTGGTCGGCGAGATCATCCGAAGTACGCCGGTCGATGCTCGGCTCTCCTCAGTGCTCGACAGCGCCGACCGTGCGTTTGCGGGTCACGTTCATCCGGCGGGGCCTGTGATCGGGGTT
>DQHP01000096.1 GCA_003524435.1 Microbacterium sp. | reverse complement strand
GGATGACCCTGCCAAGGCCGCCGCCCGCGTCAGCGCCGCCGCCACCATCGGCTACGTCGCCTTCCTCGGTGGCCCCCCGGTGCTGGGCCTGATCAGCGAGCACATCGGCCTGCTGAATACGCTGTTCATCCTGGTCGCGCTGG
This sequence comes from Microbacterium sp., assembly GCA_003524435.1. Classification (GTDB taxonomy): domain Bacteria; phylum Actinomycetota; class Actinomycetes; order Actinomycetales; family Microbacteriaceae; genus Microbacterium. The sequence goes on along the minus strand of DQHP01000096.1, from coordinate 9,901 downwards.
TCGTGGCATCCGGTCTGGCATCCGGTGCCGCCAAGCCATTGAAGGTCGAGACTCAGACCCACTGACGCAACCCAACCGTCACAGCGCCGGCCATCTCAACGCTGGTCGGATGAGCGCTCGACGCGCGTCACGAGCCCCTCGCGAACGAGCGCGGCCGCATGCGACCGGCTCCGCGCTCCCAGTTTCGACAACACGTTCGACACATGAGTTTTGACCGTCGGCACGGAAATTCCCGACCGCTGTCCGATCTGGGCGTTCGAAAGCCCCTCGAGAATGCCGTCGAGCATCTCCTGCTCTCGTGCGGTGAGATCGACAGCGCGCCCTGACCTCTCCCCCGCCACCGCGCCATCCGCGATTGCAGCCAGCGCACGCCTTGTCACACGAGGATCCAACACGCCCTCGCCCGCTGCCACCGTTCTCACCGCAGCAACGAGCGTCTCCGCATCCGCTGTCTTGAGGAGGAAGCCCACCGCCCCCGCGGCGAGCGCCGCGAACACCAGTTCATCCTCATCGAAGCTCGTCAGCACGAGCACGTCACTGAGGCCGCGCTCGACGATCTCTCGTGTGGCGGAGACGCCATCACGACCGGGCATGCGCAGATCCATGAGCACGACGTCGGGCTTTACCGCCGCGGCGTTGCGGACGGCAACCTCGCCGTCGGCTGCTTCACCGACGACACGAATGCCGTGGGACTCCAGCATGATGCGCAGCCCCTCTCGAATGGCGCCGTGGTCATCGGCAAGGAGCACCGTGGGAGCGGTCATGAGTGGACTCCCAGGGGCAGTTCGGCAGCAACAGTCCAGCCGTCGTCAGTCGGGCCAGCACGAAAGTCACCTTCGAGCGCTCTGACTCGTTCTTCGAGCATGCTCAACCCCCAGCCGTTTCCGGGGGCGTGTGCGACCGGAGCGCCTCCCCACGACGTCACGTGCACAGTCGCGGAGGCGCCTGTTGCCGTGATGTCCACCGATACTCGCGCGCCACCCGCATGCCGGATGCCGTTGGCGAGAGCTTCCCGCACGATTCTGACGATTGCCTGCTCCACGATCACAGGGAAGCGCTCGGACGTCTGCGACAGTGCCACCTCGAGCCCTGCGCGGCGTGCGCTTTCAATAACACCATCAAGGTCTTCCCACCTCGGCTGCGCAATGAGCTCGCCGTCGCCCTTTCGCAGAACTGTGATCATGCTGCGCAGTGCCGTGTGAGCATCCAGCCCTGCGTCACGCACCGCCTGAAGCGCCGCACGATCGCCCGCTTCATCCGGAGTGGTCGACAGCGCGGCCTCCGCCCGGATCGCCATGGCCATGACGTGACCCGCAACAGCATCATGCAGCTCACGCGCCATCATCTCGCGCTCACTGCGCACAGCCTCAGCGCGATCGCGCTCAGATTCGCGCTCGGCAGCCTCCGCGCGCGAGCGCTGCAAGTCAGCGAGTTCATTCGCCTGAGAAAGCGCCACCGCCCACCAGTAGGTGGTTCCGAAGATCGCCCCCCATTGCACGGCGATGAGGAAGGCAATGGAAAAGGGCTCACCGGCGAAGAACATCACAAAAGCGAAGACGATGACTACTGAGAGGAAGAGGGTGAACTGAAGCCACCGTCGTGTCCGCGGTTCCGCCACGAAGACAGCGGTCCACAGCACGTCAAGAAGAACAAGCAGGGTTCCGATTCCGCCGATGGTAAGAAGATCCACCACGAACAGCACCGCGACGACGGCGAGCACGCGCATCGGAGCTCGCCGCTTCAACAGCATCAAAGCGCAACCGGGCACGGCAAGAACAAGCGCCCACCAGGGCGAGATCGCCCCGGACAGAACAGAGAACGATCCCCAGATGCCGCGGAATCCGAATGCGGCGACCACGATGCTGAGCAACATGATCGCGATCGGATCGAGGAACCATCGATGCCGCAGATACCAGGTGCCGAATCGGCTGGCGGTCTGCTCGTGCATGACTTCATGCAACCATGCCGCGCACCCCTGTTGCATCCGACTTAGGGATGAGAGGCCCTCGCGACTTTCGCCCGATCCCCCTGGCCTCGTAGGCGAACATCGTTGAGCCATGGAACTTTTCGCCGGGGCGCCGCTCCTGCTGTCGCTAGCTATCCTTGCCCTGATCGACAGCCTCAGCATCGGCACCCTTCTCATCCCCGTCTTCCTTCTTCTCAGTCCCGGAAGGGTGCGCGTGAGCAGGCTGCTCCTGTACCTCGCGACGATCGCGGGGTTCTATCTCGTCATCGGATTGCTTTTCCTGTGGGGACTGGTGAACGTCGTGGATGTCGCCGCTGACGCTCTCGCATCCCCGGCTGGCACGATCGTGAGACTGATCATCGGCGCCGGGCTGCTCGTCGGCTCGTTCTTCATACCCACATCATCCAAGGCCGAAGGGGCAGCAGGGCCCGGCCGGATCACTCGCTGGCGCGAGCGCCTGCTGGCCCCCAACTCGACCCGTCGCGCGCTGATGGCGGTGGCGATCGCAGCCGGGCTGGTCGAAGTGGCGACGATGCTGCCTTATATCGTGGCGATGACGATGCTCGCCGATTCCGGCATCGAGCCCGTCATGCGCGTCGCGTCGCTCGTCGGCTATTGCCTCGTGATGATCGTTCCCGCGCTCCTGCTGCTCCTTCTGCGGGTCGTCGCTGCTGCCCTCGTGGCCCGTCCGCTGCAGCGTCTTGCCGATTGGATGCAGCGTACGGGAGCAGAGAACACCGCCTGGATCATCGGCATCATCGGCTTTCTCATCGCGCGCGCCGCAGCCGTCGAACTGGGCCTGTTCGACATGCTCGGCAACATCGGGTGACGGTGACGGTGACGCACGGTCAACACACTTTCAGTCGGGAAGCGCGTCGACCCGATCGAAGAAGTCCTGGCGAATCACACCGATCAGACGCTGGGTCGCCCCGCGCAGCACAGGGCGGTCCGCAACCACTGTTGCCACGATCTCAGGGTTCCAGGGGGTCGTGCGGCGCACTTCTGCGCGCACGAGTTCTGCAAGACGCTCTCCTCCGAGCCGCCCGGTCGGGCCACCGATAACGACACGTTGCGGGTCAAATAGCGCCAGCGCCGGAATCACGCCGACGGTAACTCGCCGCGCGAGTTGGTCGAGGAAATCGGCACGCTCCTGCTCTGTCGCGGTGCGGACAAGCTCGGGCGTCAACGCAGAGAATCCGCGGTTCTTGATGCCGCAGGCACGCGCGAGTCGCGCCACTTCTGCCCCGCCCATGAGTGCCTGCAGCGTATCAGCGCGGTCAACCATTCCCACCGCAGAGTGCGGAATGGGGAGGTATCCGATCTCGCCGGCCCGCCCCTGCGCTCCCCCATGAACATGTCCATCGAAGTGCACTGCGAGACCGAGGCCCTCACCGAGCCACAGCAACGCGAAACCGAGATCATCTGGTTGGGCACCGGCCGCGTGCTCGGCGGCAGCCGCGAGTTTGACGTCGTTTTCCACGAAAGCGCGCATGCCGAGTTCGGCTTCGAGCGTTTGCGCGACACCGGTTCTCGACCAGCCAGGAAGCTCGGAGGTCAGGTCAAGGTTTCCGGTGCGCTGGTCGACGGATGCTTGCACACCCACGCACACGAATCGCACAGCATCCTCATCAATGCCCGCTGCCGTGCACACTGCCGTGCGCGCACGCCGAACGTCAGCAGGAGCGGATCGCTCTTGTGCCAGCCGCGGCAGTGGAACGGTCACCGGCTCATACTCGGTGCCCACGGCATCGACGAGAACAGCCGACATTCCCCCCGCATCGACGACAACAGCGAGTCCGAGATTTCCCTCGGTGAGCACGACATATTCTTTGGCGCGCGGACCGCGCTTGCCACCCGTGTCGCCCTGTCGTTCGATGATGAGTCCTGCGGCAACGAGTCGCGCCATCATCTGCCCGGCAGTCGGCTTCGACAGCCCGGTCAGATCGGCGATCTGCTGACGGGTGAGCGGGCCTCGCTCCAGCAGGTAGCCCAGGGAGGAACGGTCATTCGTGGATCGCAGCCAGCCCAGGGTGCCTGGCACCACGTTTAGCGCTGATTCGCCCTTGTGCGCGACCATCGGGAACTCCTCACAGCCTCAACTCGTTCACGCTATCAGCCGTATGTTTGCGCAGCGTTCGGTGTTGATACAGCTGAACGACGACTAGGCTCGTCGGGTGCGTCTCGTCATTGCCCGCTGCTCCGTGAATTACACCGGGCGACTCAATGCCCACCTTCCGCTCGCGACCCGTCTGCTCGTCCATAAGGGCGATGGCAGTCTGCTGGTGCACTCCGATGGCGGCAGCTATAAGCCGTTGAACTGGATGAGCCCCCCGTGCACCCTGGTCACAGAAGAGCCGGGTGAAGACGAGGCGAGCGCCGGCGTCATCGACGTCTGGCGCGTGACGCACAAGAAGACCGGCGATGCGCTGCGCGTGCAGATCTACGAAGTGTTGCACGACTCTGCGCACGAGCTCGGCATCGACCCCGGACTACAGAAGGACGGCGTCGAAGCCGACCTGCAGCGTCTTCTCGCCGAACAGGTCGAGCGAATCAGCGAGGGGGCGACTCTCGTACGTCGCGAGTACCCGACAGCGATCGGTCCCGTTGACCTCATGGTGCGCGACGCTACGGGCGCCGCCATTGCGGTAGAGATCAAGCGCCGCGGCGACATTGACGGGGTCGAGCAACTCACCCGCTATCTCGAGCTCCTCGGGCGTGATCCGCACCTCGCCCCGGTGCAGGGCGTCTTTGCCGCTCAGGAGATCAAACCGCAAGCGCGTGTGCTCGCTGAAGATCGCGGCATCCGTTGTCTCGTGCTCGACTACGACGATATGAAGGGCATCGAGTCGGGGATTCCGCGCCTGTTCTGAGCGGCCCAGCCCGCAGCCTTAGGCTTGTGAGCATGCCCCACTCCCCCTATACCTGCGTGCTGTGGGACGTCGACGGCACCATCGCCGACGCGACTCCCGGCATTTTTCCGCGCCTGCTCGAGGTCCTCGCCTCCTTCGGCGTAACGCCTGACCCCTCGGCAATGGCACCGTGGGTGGGCCCGCCCATGTACGAGTCGTTCCAGATGCTCGCGGGGCTGACGCCGGAACAGGCTGATGACGCGCTCGGACGCTACCGTGAGCTCGCTGCGCGCGACGGATACGCGGCATCCGTCGATCTATACCCAGGTGTCCCCGACGTGGTTCGGGCCGTCGCTGCTGCTGGCATTCCGCAGGCCACAGCCAGCACGAAACCCGAGAACCAGGTAACCGCAATCCTCAAACACTATGAACTGCACGAACTGTTCACCGCAATCTCCGGCGCACGCAGCGGGGTCGCCGGCCGCGCTGATGGCAAGGCCGAGGTAATCGGCTGGGCGCTGGAGCGACTACAAGCCGCGGGCGCAGATATTTCACAGCCGGTACTCATCGGCGACCGCCACCATGACGTTGAAGGCGCAGCCGCCTACGGCATCCCGGTCATCTTCTCGGAGTGGGGTTTCGGTGATCCTTCTGAGGGAGACGCCGCCGCTTTCCGCGTTCAGGATGCCGACGCACTGCGCGCACTTCTTCTGCCCTAACGCACCGCACTCCCCGCCGAGAGCGCACGGGTAGCGCGCTCTGCAACGGGGAGTGCGGCGTTATCGTCCCTTAGATGGGGCGGATGTTTTCGGCCTGCAGGCCCTTAGGGCCCTGCGCCACTTCAAACTCAACGCGCTGGTTCTCGTCGAGTGAGCGGTAGCCGCTTGCTTCAATGGCGGAGTAGTGCGCGAAGACGTCAGCGCCGCCGTCATCGGGGGAGATAAAGCCGAAGCCCTTCTCCGAGTTGAACCACTTAACCGTGCCTTGGGTACTCATTTACTGCCGTTCTTCCGGAATGTTATCGACGCAGGGTGCCCCGACGTTGCCCACATTATCTGCGTAGCGCCAGAGGGGAAGAGCCAGCCTCAGATGGTAATCCAAATGTTGCACGAGGTATCACGGCAGAAAAACGGCCCTCACCGCGGGGGGAGCGGTGAGGGCCAAAGACGACCGGAGGGTGCGTCATAAAACACCCTAATACCAAGCAGGGCATCTTGTCCCCCATTTGGGGGACAAATCCTCAAGAACGTGGCAAGATGAGGTCGCGGACCCTCTTGAGTGTTCCATTGGGGAATGGGCTAGCCCAGAGGGTCCCGTCCAATACCGTTTCGGGTGGGGACGGGGCGCACAGCACGGAGCTCTTCCGTCGCCTCTCCCTTCCCGAAGCCTCCCGAGATCGTCTCTAACCTTCTCTTCGTCGTGCGTCAACCCCGTCTGCAATCTTCGTTATCGGTGTGACAGTGGAGGCACGGATCATCTGATCCTCGAAGAAAGGAACGGACCTATGGGTATCGGAGACAAGGCAAAGCACGCCGCTGAAGACGCGATGGGTCATGTCAAAGAAGGCGCTGGCAAAGCGTCGAATGACGAGAGCCTCGAGCAGGAGGGTCGCGCTGATCAGGCTAAGGCCGATCTGAAGAAGGCTGGCGACAAGCTTAAGGACGCCTTCAACAACTGACGACCCGCTGTGCTCGTCAGCACATGACTCTTTCCGCGCCGGTGACCTTCGGGTCGCCGGCGCGGAAGTCTGTCAGGGGCAGATGTTGTCCCGCCCGCCCTACCGCACCGGGTTGCGCCTCGGCCACCAGATCTTCTCGCCGAGGACGCCGAAGAGAGCGGGCACGATCACCGTTCGCACAATGAGAGTGTCAACCACTACTCCCACGCCGACGATCAAACCGAGCTGGCCCAGGGTCACCAGCGGCAGCACGCCCAAAGCAGCAAAGACCGCCGCGAGCACGATCCCGGCACTCGTGATGACGGCACCGGTGTGCGAGACAGCATGCACCATGCCTTCTCGAGTGCCGTGCTCGGCGGCCTCTGCCCGAGCCCGGTGCACGAGGAAGATCGTGTAGTCGATGCCCAGCGCGACAAGGAACAGGAACGACAGCAGCGGCACCTGAAGATCAAGCGCGGGCTGGTCGAACAGCACACGACTCAACCAGGCACCGGCGCCGATCGCTGCCGCTGCGCTGGCGAGATTCACCAGCAGCAGCACGATGGGTGCCACGAGCGAGCGCAGCAGCACGAGCAGCACGATGAAACTCACGGCAAGAACCAGGGGAGCGATCAGGAGAAGATCCTGCTGATTTCCGGCTCTGGCATCCAGATCTGTGGCGACGGCTCCGCCGACAAGAGCATCGGCATCCGGCACATCGTGGGCGACGTCACGCAGGGTCGAAACCAGGGCGAGGGCCTCTGGGGTACCGGGACCATACTCGCCCGTCACCATGATCTTCGTCAGCGATCCATCGTCTGTCTCGCCGGTGCCATGCGCACGCACCACACCGTCAAGATCTTCGACCGCGCTGACGACGTCATCCGCCTGTGCCGTGTTCGCGACGATGAACGTCGGCTGCGACTCTCCGGGTGGGAAGTGATCAGCGAGCACCTCGAGCCCCGCCGCCGACTCGGACTGCACCCGGAACTTTTCGATCTGGTTCAATCCGACGGAGGTGCCGAAGAGCCCTGTGCCCATGACAGCGAGAATGGCGAGGCCGGCGCCGAGGCTCACCCAGGGGCGGCGCATGACTCGGGTGGCGATGCCATGCCACATGCGGCCGTGCTTCACGGTGCTTCCGGGATTCGGCACAAACGGCCAGAAGACTTTCCGCCCGCAGACGGCGAGCAGCGGCGGCAGCGCAAACAGCACTGCGACGAGAGCAATCAGCAGGCCGACGGCGGACGAGATTCCGAGGCCGCGGGTGCCGGGGATCACCGCGAGTGCGAGGGTGAGAAGTGCCAGCACGACAGTGATGTTGGATGCCACGATGGCCGGCACAGTCTTGCGCCAGGCTGAGCTCAGCGCCGCGCGATGGTTCTCGTGCACGAGCAGCTCTTCGCGGTAGCGGGAGATCAGAAGGAGCGCATAGTTAGTTCCCGCACCGAAGACGAGGACGCTGATGATGCCCGAGTCGAACTGCAGGTCAAGCCACGTACCGACCGCACCGGTCACCTTGCCGGCGAGCTGGTCAGCGAACGCGACGACGACGAGGGGAATCAGCCAGAGGATGGGGGAGCGGTAGGTAATGATGAGCAGCAGCGCGACGATGAGGATCGTCACAGCCAGCAGGGTGAAGTCGGCGCCGTCGAATGATGAGGTGACGTCGGCACCGAACGCCGGGCCACCGGTGACCTGCACCGTCAACCCCGCCGGCGCAGAGATCGATGCGCGCAGGTCTTTGATGATCTCTGCGGTTTCGGCGTTGTCCGCGCCGACAGTGATCGGGGTGATGATGACTGCCGCCGCTCCGTCCTCGCTGACATTCGGGCTGGATGCCTCTAGTCCTGTGTGCGCGTCGAGTTCAGGCTTCATCTCCTCCAGTGCAGTGATGTCTGCGGGGGAGAGATCCGCGGAATCATCTCGGCTGGCGACGAGGATGACCGATTGCTCCTCAGCATCGGGAAACTCCTCCAGCAGCACATTCACCTGGGACGATTCGGAGTCCACTGGTGCCGCGTCGTTACCCGTCGGAGCATCGACCCGGCTGAACATTCCGAAAAGTGCAACGAAGACCAGCAAGACGATGCCGAGTGAGAGCCACGCTCCGCGGCGGGAGCTGAGGCGGTCCGAAAAGCGCACGCGAGAATCTGTCATGACTCAAGCTCATCAACGACGCCCCAAACGGACATCGCTCAAAGGGTTGAGATCAGAGATCGACCTTTTGATCGATCTCTGGTTTCGATAAGCAACCCAAGTTGACAAACTTCCTCAAGCAACCTAGGTTGACAGAATGGAGTCCACCCGGATCGCAGCCGTCGCCGCGGACATCAGCGACCCCAGAGCGGGGCTTCGCGCAGTGTCATCGCTGCGCGTGCTCGCCGACACGCTTGAGTTGAAGCAGGTCGAGGCAGCGCTGCGGGCCGGGCTCAGCTGGCAAGACATCGCCGACGCACTCGGCGTCAGCCGCCAAGCCGCCCACAAGAAACACGCGAAGCGCGTGGATCCCCGCATCCCCGTACCGAGGAGAAACGCATGAGCAGATTCTTGAACACCGCGGCAACGATGCAGCAGCTCAGCATCAACGGCATGGAAGAAGCCTCGCGCGAGGGGCGCAGAGAGGCTGACCTCGAACATTTACTGCTCGCGCTTGTGATCAGTGATCAGCGGGCAGGCACGGCACTGCGGGGCGTCGGCATCACACTGGATGCCGCACGACAGGCAGTGCGCGATCAGCACCGCGAGCAGCTCAGTCAGCTCGGTGTGGAAGTCGAGCAGGACGGTCCCGACCGGATCGTGTTCCACGAGACCGACGGCTATGAATGGACGGACCGCGCACGCGCGATCTTGAGCAGCTCCACTGAGGACGATGGCCGGGGCGATGCCTCCTCGGTGCTTCGCAGGCTGCTAGATGAGCCCAGCGGGCTGATCGCAGAGATTCTCGCGCGGTTGGGCACGACGGCAGATGCCGTGCGCGAGGCACTAAACGACGCGGAGCACACCGCTGCGTCTGCGCCTTTACCCTCGCCACGACGGCGCAACTGGGTGCATGGCCGGTTCGAGTCCTTCGTCCCCGCGCCGATCGAGGACGTGTGGGAGCTGCTCGCTGACGCAGAGCGGATGCCGGAATGGAATCCGATGACAGGATCCATTGAAGCGGATGCTGAGCACCAAGGCAGTTGGATCGCACATGCTCCGTCCCGCCGCCCCGACGGCACACCCCTCAAGATCAAGCCGGAGTATCGGCGACGCCGCCTGACGCAGGCCGAGGCTCTCAGACCCACCCGGGTCGTCTGGTGGTCTGAGTATTCCGACGCCCCCGACGTGCCGCCCCGAATGCTGGCGATAGTACTTACGCCCACCGAGGCCGGCACCCACGCCACGCTCACATCGACGTGGCGGCGCCGCACGGGCTGGCGGCGTCTG
>DQHP01000117.1:3006-45326 GCA_003524435.1 Microbacterium sp. | reverse complement strand
TGCGGGGGCTTGTCTCGCCCGGGGGCATCCATCGCGAAGTGGGCCACAACAGCCTCCCGCGGTGCAACAGAGAACCGCACGCGCGTCCCCGGCGACAGCAGCGCTGGGGGGTCGCGGTCGATGTCCCACATCACTGCATCTGTCTGCCCGATCAGCTGCCACCCACCGGGGCTTTCGCGAGGGTAAACGCCGGTGAACTGCCCGGCCAGCGCCACTGATCCTGCAGGAACTCTCGTGCGCGGCGACGCCCGCCGCGGCATGTCGAACAGTGGATCGTTACTCACGACGTAGCCGAACCCTGGCGCGAATCCAGAGAATGCCACCTGCCACTCAGCAGCGAGGTGTCGGGCGACCAACTCTTCGGACGAGACACCGAGCAGCGCGGCGGCCTCCGCGAGATCCTCACCGTTGTATCGCACGGGCACCGTCACCTCACGTGTGTGCGGCACATGTTCGGCATCCACTTCGGTCGCCGAAAGTACTGCCGCGAGAGCCTCCGCACTCGTCCGCAGCGGATCGAACTTCACGAGCACCGTGCGTGCGCCGGGGATCCGCTCGATGACGCCGGGCACACCATCCCAGGCGAGGTTCAGCCGCATCGCCTCGTCGAGGTCAGCGGCCTCAACGAGAAGAGCGCGGTCGGATGCGGTGAGGATGCGCATTGCGTCAGTTCGCAGCGAATGGGGCGATCGTCACGCCAGCTGCCTGCAGCATCCGCTTCGTCTGCGCCGCCATCTCGACTGATCCTGGGCTGTCACCGTGCACACAAATCGACTGCGCATCGACGCGCACGTCGCTGCCGTCGATAGCCCGGATCACGCCCTCCTGAGCGAAGCGCACCATGCGCTCAGCGACAGCGGTCGCGTCATGCAGCACGGCTCCTTCCTGGGTACGCGAGACAAGCTGTCCATCCGGTGTGTATGCGCGGTCGGCGAACGCTTCGGCGGCAACGGCCAGCCCCGCCCGCTCGGCAACCTCGAGCACAACGCCGCCAGCGAGGCCGAGCAGCACGAGATTCGGATCAATCGCCTTGATCGCCGCGACAACATCGGCAGACTGCCGCTCATCGCGAGCGATCGTGTTGTACAGCGCGCCATGTGGCTTGACGTAGGACACGCGTCCGCCCACCGCCGAGGCGAGTCCCATCAGCGCGCCCAGCTGATATTCGACGTGCGCTTGCAGCGTGGGCGAATCGATCTCGACGTTCGTGCGCCCGAAGTTGTCGTAATCGCGATATCCGGGATGCGCACCGATGACCACGCCCCCTCGCACCGCAGCATCCAGAGTCGCTCGAATACCTTCGGGGCTACCGGCGTGAAACCCGCACGCCACGTTCGCACTGGTAACGAGGGCGAGCATGCTCTCGTCGTCGCTGACAACGCGATCGGCGACGTTTTCACCCAGATCCGAATTCAGGTCGATGGATGCCATGTTGTTGGTAGCCATAGGGTCACACTCCGATTCCGAGGAAGGCAAAGATCGGGCCGATCGACACGGCCCCCATGTACCAAGTGAGCAGCGTCACCAGGGTACCGGCGATGAGCAGCCACAGCGGGTACTTCTTCGTGCCGAGCAGGTCGCGGCGGAACCAGCCGATGTACATGAATACGGTGAGTCCGATCGGCAGGATGAGACCGTTGAAGCCACCAACGAAGACCAAAATCGCGGCCGGAGCGGTACCGATCGACAGATAGACGATCAGGGAGACGACGATGAATCCGACCGTTGCCAACTGCAGCGCCCAGCCGCCCGCAAGCCGTTTCGCGAACGTCGAAAGGAAGCTCGCCGAAGTGTAGGCCGCACCGATGACCGAGCTGATCGCCGCAGCCCAGAAGATTGCACCGAAGATACGCAGGCCCGCATCTCCCAGCACCGCACCGAACGCCTGTCCGGCAGGGTTCGCCGCCTGGCTGGAAAGGTCAAGGGTGACGCCTGATGCGACCACGCCGAGGATGGCGAGGAAGAGCACGTAGCGCATCAACCCGGTAATGAGGATGCCGCTGGTCGCCGCGCGCATGACGCGGGGAAGGTGCTTCGGGCCGGTCTGTCCGGAGTCGAGGTAGCGGTGCGCGCCCGAGTATGTGATGTACCCGCCGACAGTGCCGCCGACGATCGTGGTGATAGTCGCGAAGCTCAGTGTGTCGGGGAACACGGTCTGTCGCAGTGCATCGCCGACGGGCGGCTGCGCGATGAACGAAACGATCAGCGTCATCACGATCATGCCGACACCGAGAACGATCAGGACGATGTCCATCACCTTCCCGGCCTTTTTGACGAGGAAGATCGCGATCGCAATCGCGGCAGTGATGATGCCACCGAGTTTCGGATCAATGCCCAGCAGAGCGTTGAGGCCCAGGCCACCGCCGGCAATGTTTCCGATGTTGAAAGCCAGTCCGCCGATCACGACGAACACGGCGATGACGTGTCCGGAGAACGGAATCGCGCTGTTCGCCAGCTCGCCGGCGCGTTTTCCTGAGGAGGTGATCATGCGCCATACATTGAGCTGTACGGCGATGTCGATGATCACAGACATGAGGATCGCAAAGGCGAACGCCGCCCCCATTGTCGAGGTGAATGTCGCGGTCTGGGTGATGAATCCAGGGCCGATGGCGGAGGTGGCCATCAGGAAGATCGCGCCTATGACGGCGCTGCGCCCTACGCTCTTCTTTACCGCAGCGAGCTGCGCTTCCGTCTCGGTCTGCTCGGACATAGCGGGTGTTCCCATCGTCGTTGGCGGGGTTTGAATACCCCGAGTGTAGAACATATCTGAGTAGATTGTTCAACAAAATTGTTTCCGGAATGTCACAAGACCGTTAGTGCCGCTTAACATGAAGGCGTGAACCAACAGGGAGTGCTGGCCGATGTCCTTCGTCAGAGCATCATCGACGGCGACTTCGCGCCCGGCTCCCGCCTGTCCGAATCAGCCCTCGCCGAGCGATTCGACGTGTCACGCAATACGCTGCGCGAGGCCTTCCGAGTGCTCGCCGAGCAGGGTCTGATTGGACACGTCCCCCATCGCGGCGTATCAGTAGCAGCCCCGACGATCGCCGACGTCATCGACATCTATCGCGTACGCCGCATCATCGAATGCACGACTCTGCGCCAGTGCGAACCAGAACACCCGGCAGTGCAGTCGATGCGCGACGCCCTCACCGAGGCCGAGCATCACCTCGTCAACAAAGAATGGCGTCGAGTCGGCAGCGCGAACATGGCGTTTCATACCGCGATCATCGCGCTCGCCGACAGCCCGAGGCTCGCTCGCACCTACCGCAACCTCGCGGCCGAACTGCGACTGGCATTCCTTGAGATCGACGACCCACGCGCACTTCACGAGCCCTTCGTCCGCAAGAACCACGCGGTGCTCGAGGCGCTCGAGAACGAAGGTCCCGGCGCCGCGGCAGACGCGCTGGAAAAATACCTCGTGAGTTCTGAGCGATTGGTGCTCGGAGCGTTCGCACGGATGAGCAAGGAGTGAGGGAATAGTTTCCGCGCTCCGGCGTTGCACCTGTCATGCACGAAAAACTTGCCGCGGCAACTAGTATGGGCGCCGTCACACTCCTCGTCGCCGATGTCGATGCGATGACGGCGTTCTACCGTGACGTCATCACGCTGAAGGTTCTGCGTGATGACGACCACGAACTCGCTCTCGGTCGCGCGGGTCAGGAGCTTGTCATCCTCCGCCATGAGCCCGCACTCCGCCACGCCGCCGCCGGGGCTGCCGGGCTGTTCCATACGGCCATCGTCTTCGAATCACAGGTCGCTCTGGCCGCGGCTCTCGCCTCGGTCGCAGAGCGCGCCCCGCAGACGTTCACAGGCAGCGCAGACCACCTCGTCAGCCAGGCGTTCTACCTCACCGACCCCGAGGGCAACGGCATCGAACTGTACTGGGATCGCGATCGCACCGAATGGTCATGGACTCATGGTCAGGTCGAGATGGCGACCCTCGCTCTCGACCCGAACGCTTTCCTGCGGGAGCACCTGACAGAAGAGGCTGTCGCCGGATCGACCGCAGCGGATGCTGCGCAGATCGGCCACGTGCACCTTTCGGTCGGCGACGTCGACACCGCCCGCGACTTCTACGTTGCGCGCTTGGGTTTTGACGCCACGGCTTCCCTCGGCAACCAGGCGCTGTTCGTCAGTGCGGGCGGATACCACCACCACATGGCAATGAACGTGTGGAACTCTCGAGGCGCAGGACCGCGGATGCCAGCACTCGGCCTCGGACAGGTTGACCTCGCGCTGCCCACCCCCGATGCACTGGGTGAGTTGAATGAGCGTCTGATTCATTTCGGCACTCAAGTCGCGGACGACGGTCGGACCTTGAGCTTCAGTGACCCTTGGAACAACATTCTCAAGGCGCAGGTCGCGGCCTGAGCACCGATCCGATCCGATCCGCGGACATGTCACGCGAGCGGTATCCGCAGGTCCGTGACGACACGCCCCCTCAGCGTCGGCCAGATCGCGTCGGCTGCACTCGTAGGAATCTCGCTGTGGTGCGGAACGCCGACCGTGTGTGCTCCGGCCGACCGCGCCGCAGCAAGACCGATGAGAGAGTCCTCGATGGCGATGCAGTCCTGCACTTCGACCGCGAGTAGCGTTGCCGCACGCACGTAAGCATCAGGAAACGGCTTGCCGCGCTCCACCACGTCGCCGGTGACAACGACATCGAAGAGCCCTTTCGGCAGCGCGTCGATGATCACGTCCGCGTAGACGCGATATGACATGGTTACCAACGCGAGTGGGATGCCGTCGGCACGAAGCTTAGACAGAAGCTCAACCGCTCCTGGCCGCCAGGTAAGGCCCGCAAGCGCTGTGTTGCGCATCGCGCACTCGAGGTGCCGATCGATCAGCTCACCAAGCGGCAGATCAACCCCGAGCCCGCGCATCAACTTTGCACCGTCAGCCAAAGACATGCCGACGAGCGCGGCGAGCGCATTCGGTGCGGGTGTGATCCCCTGTGCCCGCACGATCTCATCCGCGGCGGCGATCCAGTGCGACTCGGTGTCGACGATCGTGCCATCCATGTCCCACAGCACGGCCGCCGGCTGACGGCGAAGGTTGCTGTTCATGCATCACACTCCGTAACAGGGTGCTCGTTCCCGCGTGCAAAGCGCGTACACGGGAACGAGCACGAGGGATTGGTCAGGTCCTGCGACGAAGGCGCAGCGCGAGGCCGAGACCGCCAGCGATCAGCCCGACTGCGGCAAGGACGATGCCCCAAGGCAGCTCGCCACCCGTCGTCGCGAGGTCATCGTCGTCAGCCGCGGAACCATCGCCGGCTTCGGCCCCGTCATCGCCTTCACCAGGGCCTTCCGGCGTGCCAGGATCGGGCGTTCCGGGATCAGGCGTGCCGGGGTCCGGCGTCCCAGGATCGGGCGTCTCCGGATCGGGATCTGGTGCGCCGGGCCGCACATCGGCATCGAACGCGACAAGCGGGTTCGCGATCTCAACCTGACGGATCTGCTCATCGGTCGCGAAGTCGTACGCGGTGACGACGACGCGATCGCCGTAGTAATCGAGCGTGAGCCCCTGGTTGATGTCACGCGTGGTCTTCTCCTCGATGCCCTGAGTGTTCTCGCCGAAGGCGTCCCACTCGATGTGCATCGCGATCGTGTTGATGGCCCAGAAGCCGTCCGGATGCCCGTCCCCCGTGCGCCGTTGGACGGCCCAGTCACCGAGTTCGGCGGGGTAATGCGTGTGCCCGGTGAAGATGATCGCGTTGGGATAATTGCCCAGGATGCTGGTGAGCCGGTCATTCATCTGGTGATGGCCGTGGTACCCGGGAATCCACGATGCCGAGACAGTGTCGCCCAGCGGGAAGTGCGTCATCACGACAACCTGTGTGTCAAGTGCTGTCCAGTGCGCGAGACGCTCCTCGAGGAACTCGACCTGCGCATCTGACATCGCGACATCGCTGGGAGATGCGAACTCCTGTCCGATCACGAGGACGGGAAGATCTCCCGCCGGGCCCTCGACCACATACTCTGCCCATTGCTGATCGCGCTCGGCGAAGGCGAAGAAGCGCTCCATGTTGGCGTCGAATCCGCCCGGTGCATAGCGCTCATGGTTGCCATTGGCGGCAATCGTCTGGCGCGGACGGATCTCATCCGTCGCATCCATCACGTCATAGATCTCTTGCCACTCACCGTCCGTTCCTGAATTGACGATGTCGCCGACCATTAACATTGCGTCCGCATCGGGAGCGATCTGGGAGTAATCACCCAGCGCATGCTGAAGGTCCCCCGGATGCCCCTGAATGTCGCTCATGATCCACGCCTGGGTCGGAGCCGCATCGGCAGCCTTTTGCACCTGGTGCACAGCGACCGAGTCGATCGCCCAGTAACGGGCTCCCGCCTCCGCGGTGAACTCCCACGAGAACACGGCGCTTCCCGCATCGTCGGGAACATCCACGACGATGTCCTGCGCGTAATTCATCTGACGCGCGTCGTATCCATCGGTGACGCTCTCCGAGTCCAGTCGCAGGATCTCGGTGCTCTCGCCACCGTCGAAGCTCACCCGCACGACACCGGTCTGTCCGGCGGCTCCGCGGTAGTGACTGTCGAAGGAGAGACGCACAGACGCGAGCCCGTCGACCGCGACCGGAGCGGAGGTGAGGGTGGTATCCAGTGCGCCGCCTGACTGCTGTGCGTCAGCGACTGCAAGTGTGTCGAGCGGACGCGCGAAACGACCCCGCATCTCGTCGATCGTGCGGGTCCAGTCTGCGCGCGTGGTGAAGGTCCACGCGCCATAAGCTGCCGAGTCGGCTGCGTCGCTGTCTACGCTCCATCCCTCGGGCGCTGACTCTGTCTGGAATCCCTCACGGACGATGACACCGTCAGTTTCGATGCTCGTTGCAACCGGGTCGATCTCAACAGCCGCGCTCGGATCGCCGGGCTGAGGCTTCGTCGGGTCGGCCGCGACGGTGATCGTGTACGGGCCTGCGAGCGCGTCGTAGCCGTCTGTCGCGAGGAACCAAATGTCATACTCACCGGCGGGGAGGTCGAGAGTGAAGGAGACTTTGCCCTGCGCGTCGCCGGCATAGTCCCAGAGTGTGGAAGCTCCATCACCGGGTTGCTGTCCCGCGCGGTAAAGTCCGACCCAGTTCAGCTCGTGAGCCTGATCGGTCGTGTAATCCACTGTGATCTCGTCGCCGGCAGTGAACGCGGTCGCTGACAGCGCCAGCTGCGATCCCGATGCATTCACGGCTGTGTTGGCCGAGCTTTCATTGACCGGGGTATCGACGGCCGCGGTGGCACTGGCCGAAGTGAGGGCGGGCGACAGTAGCAGCGCGCCGGAGACGGCGAGTGCGCCGAGCGCGGTCGCGCTTCGACGTCTGCGCACCGGGGGCGGGGTGGACGAGAGCATGACAGATCCTTCCTGACCGGGTAGTCGGCGCCGCACGGGACGGACGCCTCGGAGGCTGACCTCCGTCTTCGACAGAAGCCGCCGCACATTACCGTGCGGTGAACGCCATGCAACGATGACCTTGCCAACGCACCATTCGATGCGAACGAGGGCGCCCGGCTGGAGGCACCTGTATCGAAAAGCGTTAGCGCTGAGCGCGGCCGATGACCTGACCGGATGTGGAAGCGTGCACCTCGAACGTGATGGTGTCCGGCGCGTAGCGATCGTCGCCGTACTCAATCGGGCGACCTTCGTGTGAGCTGGTCTCGCGTCGCACCCGCAGCAACCGGGTCGAGCGACGCAGCCCGAGGATCTCAGCATCCTCACTCGACGCCTCGACCGTGTCGATCTTGTGGGTCGCGTAGCCCATGGCCATGCCCGCCATCTGCATCGCCGCCATGACCGATGGCGCGTCCGGCGGCAGTGTCTCAATCGCCGATATCGCCCACGGTGCGTAGGTCGTGCGTTCGATCATGACCGCGCGTCCGTCCAGAGTGCGCACCCGTGTCACGCGCAGCACCTCATCGCCTGTGCGCATTTTCAGTGCTTTGGCATCCACCGCGTGCGCGGCATCCCGCTCCTGTTTCACGACCAGCCCGCCCGGCGTCATCCGGCGCGACTGCGCCCACTGCGCGAAAGAGCGCATCTCAGCGAACTCCTGCGTGTGCACGTCCGCACGCACGCGCCAACCGGAACCGGGATGCGATGAGACAAGCCCTCGCCGCCGCAGCGCTGCGAGGGCGTTGCGGATCACCCCACGCGAGACGCCGTATTCAATCGCGAGGGGCTGTTCCCCCGGCATCCGCTCTCCACTGCCTAATTCGCCCTGGAGGATGCGGCGGCGCAGGTCATCGGCCACCTCGCGGTAGCGGGTCATCCGGTCGTCTTTCTCAACGTCACGCTGACTCCGGTCACGCTGTCTCCCTGAATATCACAGCGCTCAGGGTAGATCACCCGGGCAAACAGACGGTGACCCTATGCGGAAGCGCGCACCACAAGCTCAGTCGGCAGGATCGTCACGTGTTCCGGCGAGCCGCCAGCGAGGCGGGCCAGCAGCACGTTGGCCATGGTCTCGCCCAGCTCGTACATCGGCTGACGCACTGTCGTCAGGGGCGGATCCAAGGATGCTGACACCGCAGCGTCATCGAAGCCCATCAAAGCGACACCCTCCGGCACGCGGAACCCCGCTGATCGCAGCGTCCGCAGCGCACCGCGCGCCATCAGGTCACTGGCGGCGAAGATCGCGTCGGGAGTGCCTGTTTCGAGGATTCGCGCGGCGGCTTCCGCACCGCTTTCCTCGGTGTAATCGCCCTCTACCTCGGTGAACGGCGTGAGCCCGGCGTTCTGCAAAGCCGTCCGGAATCCCTGCGATCGATCGATTGAGGGAAACATCGTCAGTGGACCCGAGATCGTCGCGATGCGGGTATAGCCGCGCGAGATCAGATGCTCGGTCGCCACCCTGGCGCCGGCGACGTTGTCGACGTCGACGTAGTAGTCATTGGCACGCGGATGCACGGGCCTGCCGCCGTAGACGACAGGCACAACATCGGCGATCTGCTCGATGAAGGCGTCACTGGCGTGGTGCGACACGATGAGTGCGCCGTCGACACCGCCGTTGCGCACGAAACTCGTCATCTTGTTGCCGGGATCGTCGCTCGCGACAAGAACGTTAAGCAGATAATCCGAGCCACCCAGCGCCCCAGTGATCCCCGCGACGATCGATGCGAAGAAAGGGTCGCCGAAGAATCGGGTGGTGTCCTCCGGAACGATCAGCGCGATGGCGTATGTCTGCTGAGAAGCCAAGGATCGCGCCGCGCGGTTGGGAACATAGTTCAGCTTCGCGATTGCCTCACGTACTGACTCCAGAGCTTCCGGGCTCACGGCGCTGGAGCCGTTGAGCACTCTTGACACCGTGGAACGCGATACCCCTGCGGTGGCCGCCACCTCTTCGATGGTCGCGCGTGACGACACAAGACTCCCTTCATCCGACGACCGGCCGCCGGCTGCTCACTGCCGGTCGCGGCCGATCAGAGCGCGCGTCCAGCAATGATGCGAGCGTACTCCCTGCCGGAGTCCTTCAGCGTGCGCTGCTGGGTGTCGTAATCGACCCGAACAATGCCGAAGCGCTTGTCATAGCCCCACGCCCACTCGAAGTTGTCGAACATAGACCAGTAGAAGTACCCGCGCACGTCGACTCCGGAGTCGGCAGCGTCGAGCACTGCGCCCAGATGAAGGCGCAAGAACTCCGTGCGATCGGTATCGTGCACCTGCCCATTTTCGGCCACCTCGTCGTCATAAGCCGCGCCGTTCTCCGTCATGTACAGCACTGTTCCGGCAGGCTCTGCGTAGTCGGTCCAGACCCGCTGCAGCAGGCGGGTGAGGCCTTCCGGCTGCACTTCCCAGTTCTGTGCGGTGCGGGCAAGTCCGCGCTCGACCGAATGGATGCCTTCGTGCGACGGGTATGGGCTTCGCACCGTGCGCGCCGTCGCCGGGCCGCCGGACAACGGCCGCTCTGCCGGCGCCGTGCCGGAGACAAAGTCACCGTGGTAATAATTCACACCCTGGGTGTCGATCTTCTGCGAGATCGTCTCGAGGTCGCCATCGTGAATCGCGGCTTCGAACTGGTCCACAGCATCCGCGTCGACTGCGCGAATGTCCCTGACGATATCCGCCGGATACTCACCGCGGTAGATCGGATCAAGGAACCAGCGATTGAACTGTCCGTCGATGCGGCGGGCGGCGTCGACATCGGCGAGGTTATGCGGATCGACCGGGTCGGCGACGGTGTGGTTCAGCGTGATGCCGAGGTTCAGATCAGCATCACGGCTTCGCAGCTCCCGAACGGTTGCGCCATGGGCGAGCAGAAGGTGGTGCGATGCGAGCAGCCCCTCAGCGACACTCGTGTGGCCCGGGGCGTGCTCGCCGCCCGTGTAGGAGAGGAACGACGAACACCAGGGCTCGTTCAGGGTGGTCCATACATTCACCCGGTCGCCGAGGGCGTCGTGCATGGTGCTGGCGTACTCGAGGAAGCGGGAGGTCGTGTCGCGGTTCGTCCATCCGCCGCTCTCCTGCAGAGCCTGTGGCATGTCCCAGTGATAGAGCGTCAGCCACGGCAGGATGTCAGCGCCCAGCAGCTCATCGACCAGACGCTTGTAGAAGTCCACGCCCTTCTCATTGACCGCCCCGCCGTCGGGCCGCACCCGTGACCATGACGTCGAGAATCGGTAGGTCTGCAGGCCGAGTTCGGTCATGAGCGCGACGTCTTCGGGATAGCGGTGGTAGTGGTCACACGCCACATCCCCGTTCTCCCCGCCGATCACCGCTCCGGGCACTCGGCAGAAGGCATCCCAGATCGAGTCAGTGCGCCCGTCCTCTCGGGCTGCGCCCTCGATCTGGTAGGCGGCAGTGGCTGCACCGAAGAGGAAGTTCTCGGGAAATGCACGGGTCATAGGGGTCATCCTTTCACCGCGCCCGCCATGATGCCACTGACCAGCTGCTTGCCTGCCACCACGAAGAGGATGAGTAGGGGCAGGGTCGCGAGCACCGCGCCGGTGAGCACGATCGAGTAGTCAACGTAATAGCCGGACTGCAGTTGGCTGAGCGCCGTCTGCAGTGTCGGGTTCTGAGGGGGGAGAACGATGAGCGGCCACAGGTAATCGGTCCAGGCGGTCATGAAGGTGAACAGCCCGAGGATCGCCATTGCCGGGCGCGCCGCGGGCAGGCCGACGGTGAGGAAGGTGCGGATCTGGTTCGCGCCGTCCATGCGGGCAGCCTCAATGAGCTCATCCGGAATGACATCGACGAGATACTGCCTCATGAAGAACACGCCGAACGCTGTGACAAGGGTCGGCACGATCACCGCGCCGATGCTGCCTGTCCAGCCGAGCTCGCGCATCACCATGAACAGGGGGATGATTCCGAGCTGCGTCGGAATCGCCATGGTCACGATGACGAAGATCATCAAGCCGTCGCGGCCTTTGAATCGCAGCTTCGCGAACGCGTAACCGGCAAGCGTGGAGAAGGTCACAACCGACAGCGTGATGACGCTGGAGATGATGATCGAGTTGCCCAATGCCAACCAGAACGGAATGGCGTCGAGGACCTTGGCGGCGTTGGCGAAGAAGTTGCCGCCGGGGATCATCGGCAGGGTCTCGCCCCGGGTGGCGTTGGTGCCGCTGGCGACGACGAGGGACCACCACAGCGGATACACGCTGCCGATGATGAATGCGGCGAGCAGACCGTAGGTGAGGAATCCTGGGCGGCTGCCGATGCCGGCGTTGCCGCCCGTCGCGCCGCGCCTGCGACGGATCTTCTCGGGGACGCTCAGGGCCTGGGTGGCGCTCATCGGTTCAGCTCCTTCGCGCTGCGGCGGGCAAGGCGCCGCGCAGCTCTGTTCTGGGGTGGGTTGCCCGTTGAGATGCTCCTCGTGATGAGGAAGTTGATCAGGCCGATTCCGATGATGAGCAGGAACAGGAGGATCGCGACGGCGGATGCTTCGCCCAGGTTCCGTCGGAAGAACGCCATCTCCCAGAGGAACAGCACTGTGGTCTGGAACTGCCGTTCGCTGCCGCCGATACCACCTGCGGTGGAGACATCGAATAGCCGCGGCTCGGCGAAGATCTGTAGACCGCCGATGGTTGCGGTGATGATCACGAAGATGAGGGTCGGACGAATCGTCGGGATGGTGATCGAAACGAAGCGTCGGATGGGGCCTGCACCGTCGATGGCAGCGGATTCGTAAAGATCACGCGGCACCGCCTGCATAGCGGCGAGCAGGATGAGAGCGTTGTATCCGGTCCAGCGGAAGTTGACCATCGTGGCGATCGCGATGTGCGAGAGGAAAGTGTTGTGCTTCCACTCCTGATCGACGATGCCGAGGAGGTTGAGGATGTTGTTGGCGAGACCGTCGGCCTCGCTGAAGATGCTGGAGAAAATGATCGCCACGGCCACCGGCGTCACGACGAAGGGGATGAGGATGCTCATGCGCCAGAACGTGGGCGCACGGAGTCCTCGGTCCAGAAGGTAGGCGACGATGAGTGCGACTGCGAGCTGCGGAATCGCAGAGAGCAGGAAGATGCTCAGGGTGTTGGAGATCGAGTTCCAGAACATGCCGTCGCCGAGGATCTCGACGAAGTTGGTGAATCCGACGAAGTCTCCCTCGCCCTTGAGCAGGTCCCAGTCGTGCACGGCGACGTAAACCGTGTAGATGAGCGGGAACAGCCCGACGATTCCGAATACCAGGAAGAACGGCGAGATGTAGAGGTAGGGCGAGGCCTTCTGGTCGAAGCGGGATGCGCGATGACGCCAGGAGGGCTTTGAGCTCCGCGGGGTGCGCGGTGCTTCGACAGGCCCAGCAACCGGGCCCTCGACGGCTGAATCTGTCGACTCGGTCACCGAGCCTGTCGAAGTGATCATCCGACGAGCTCGTCCAGAAGCGCGATGGCCTTGTCCCACGCCTCTTGCGTGTTGACCTCACCACGGTCGAGAGCGCTCAGCGGCGGGCCGAAGACGTTCTCCTGGATGACCGAGTCATCGGCACCCTTGAACTGTGCGACGACGTCCTCGGCGCGCTCGGCGAGGATCGCGCCGGTGGGTGCGCCGTTGAAGAGCTCATTCGGAGTCGCATCAGCGGCGATCTTCTCCTGCGCCTTGACGGTCGACGGGAAGTTGCCCGCGGCCGTGGACTGCGTGATCTGCTGCTCAGGCTGCGTCAGCCAGTCGGCAAGCGCTGCGGCTGCTTCCTTGTGCTCAGAGCTCTCCGGCACGGTGAGGAATGCACCACCCCAGTTGGTCGCTCCACCGGGGAACACGTTCGCGAAGTCCCAACCGGTCGAGGCGTCGCCGCCGCCTGATTCCAGCTTGCCAGCGATGTTTCCCAGCATCCAGCCGGGGCAGACGAAGGTCGCGAAGGAGCTGTCGACGAACGACTTTCCGCCGTTCCAGTCCCATGCGGCCTCTGCGGCGGACTGTCCGCCCTCGGTCGCGGCGCCCAGCAGCTCGAAGCGCTCCTTGAGCTCGGCGTTGCCCTCGACGTTCAACTCACCATCTGCGGTGTAGTAGCCCTCGTCGAGTTGGTTGACCATTGAGTTCCAGACGAAGCCCGAGTGGTCGTACCAGGCCTTGCCGGTCTTCGCCGTGTAGTCGGCGCCGACGGTGAAGTAGTTCTCCCAGTCACCGGTGAGCAATTCTGCGACCGATTCGCGGTCGCTGGGGAGCCCCGCCGCTTCGAAGGCGGGGCCGTTGTAGCAGATGCCACTCGGACCGATGTCAGTGCCGTAGCCGATGACGCGGTCTTCGGCGTCGGTGCCCTGGTTGTACTTCCAATCGACCCAGTCGCCCTTGCGGTCTTCGATGCCGTAGTCGCGCAGATCGACGAAGAGGTCGGACACATCCATGATGGCGCCGAGCCAGCCCTCTTCGATCGCGACGATGTCGCTGAGGCCGCCACCGGCGCCGATCTTCGTGAAGACATCGGTGCGGGCGTTGCCGCCGGTGTCGATGTTCGTCGGCTCGATGGTGACGTTCGGGTTCAGATCCTCGTATTCCTTGTAGAGGTCGTCGTAGCCGAAGGTGCCGAAAGTGGTGATGGTCAAAGTGACCTCTTCGTCGGCACTTCCCCCGGAATCACCCGAGTCATTACCGCTGGCGCAGCCAGCGAGCGCGAGAGCAGAAACGGATGCGACGGCAGCTGTCGTCAGGATCCGTCGGCGGACACGTGTGTTCACAGTTCACTCCTTTGTGTGGTGTTCGAGATGGTGCGGGTCGTTCAAGATTTGGCTGCGGGAGCGCTCCCACAGCGTCGAAGAGTCACTATATGGGAGCGCTCTCATGAATGTCAAGCAGCCTCGGCCGCCAGTGACAACGGCGCAGCCAGACGGCTCCAGGTAACCTTGACCAGTGCCCTCCACCGAGCTGTCCCCCGCCCTCACCCGCGCTGAATCACTGATCCGCAGCATCCCGGACTATCCAGAACCCGGCATTCTGTTCCGCGACATCACGCCGCTGCTGGCCGATGCTGAAGCGCTGCGAGCGACGACCGAGGCGATCATCGAGCCCTTCGCCGGCCAGTTCGATGTCATCGCCGGAATCGAGGCACGCGGCTTCTTGATCGCCAGCGCCGCGGCGATCGTGGCAGGGGTCGGCCTCATCCCGATCCGCAAGTCAGGCAAGCTTCCTCGGCCCGCGGCATCCGTCGACTATGCCCTCGAATACGGCACCGCGACGATCGAAATGCACGACGATCTGCCGAAGGGCTCGCGCGTGCTGCTGATCGATGATGTGCTCGCCACCGGAGGCACTCTCGCAGCCGGCCGCCAACTGGTCGAGCAGCTCGGCTCACACGTCGCTGGTATCTCGGTGCTGTTCGAGATTGACGGCCTCGGCGGCCGCGATCTGATCGGCGACCTGCACACGGTCTTCCACTCCTGACCCGGAGGGCAACAGCGGGCATTGCCGATAGACTGGGCGTGCCCGCCTTCCCGCGACATCCGGAGCCTTCAATGCCTACCATCGTCGTTGACGTCATGCCCAAATCCGAACTGCTCGACCCTCAGGGGAAGGCCGTCTCGGGTGCGTTCTCGCGACTAGGGGTGGAAGGCTTCAGTGATGTACGCATCGGCAAACGCTTCGAGCTCACCGTCGACGGAGAAGTCACCGACGAGATTCTCACCGAGGCTAAAAAACTCGCCGATAATGTGCTCTCGAACTCCGTGATCGAAGATGTCGTCGGCATCGAGGTCGTCGAGTGACTGTCCGCATCGGCGTCATCACGTGGCCGGGTTCTTTGGACGACCGCGACGCTCAGCGTGCAGTGCGCCTCGCCGGTGCTGAGCCTGTCGCACTCTGGCACGGATCCCACGACCTCGACGGTGTCGACGCCCTCGTGCTCCCCGGCGGGTTCAGCTACGGCGACTACCTGCGCTCAGGCGCGATCGCGGCCCTGTCACCGATCATGACCGAGGTGAAGGACGCCGCAGCAAAGGGGATGCCTGTGCTCGGCATCTGCAACGGTTTCCAGATGCTTGTAGAGGCACACCTGCTGCCCGGCGGACTGATCCGCAACGACCATCAGCATTTCGTGCGGCGCGACCAGAAGCTGACGGTGGAGAACACCTCGTCGGCCTGGACGAGTGAGTTCACGCAAGGCCAGGAGATCGTCATTCCGCTGAAGAACGCCGAAGGCGGCTATGTGGCGGATGATGAGACGCTGGACCGCATCGAAGGGGAAGGGCTCGTCGCCTTCCGCTATGCGGGCGTCAACCCGAACGGATCTCTGCGCGACATCGCCGGCCTGACAAACACTGCAGGCAACGTCGTCGGCCTCATGCCGCACCCCGAGCACGCGACCGAGGCGGGATTCGGCCCAGACACTCACGCGGCTATGCGCAGCGGCATCGACGGCCTGGCGTTCTTCACGAGCGCGATCACTGCGGTCTCACGGGTCGCCGCGTAGACCTCACCGATCAAGGGCGGGTGCCGCGGCATCCGCGGGGTACACCTGTCTGCCCAAAACCACACCCGTATGTCGATTTTCGGTTTCTCAACAGCCATCCGTGGATCTGGACAGACATCCGTAACGGCACCCGCCGGCTAGATCGTCCCCGCAGGCGCCCAGGCCCCGATGATCACGGCCATGATCACGAGGGTGACCAGTTCGTGCGCGATATTCAAGGTCGTAAGCGCCGTTGGACGCCCCTCGAAAGCGTCATGTGTGATGAATCGTGCAGCCGTGAACCCCGCCCACAGCAGGATCGACGTCACCACCGACGCGACGAAGAACGAGCCCTCGTAGAAATGCCAGGCGATGGCGGATGCTCCGGCCAGAACCCACGCGGTGACAAAACTCACGATCAACGTCGTGAGGATCGGCCACACAACGCCTTTGCTGGAGCCGGAGATGTCGACGTTCGCCAGTCGCGCCCAGCGGTTGCCGAAGACCTTCGGCATGTACCAGATCGAGCCGACGAGCATGCTCGATGCCGTGGCCAGCACCACTGCCCAGTAGTTGATCTCGGGAATCATGGCATCCTCCTCGTCGACGGATGCCGCTCACGTTACTCCCCGCCGGGCATCTTTCCCGGATACGGCGTGAGCATCATGAAGAAGACCCCGAGAAACAGGAGTCCGGTCAGAGCAACCATCAGGCCAGCACCGCGCTCGGCCGGTAGGTGTTGCCCCTGCAGACGGGCTTGGCGGGTTCGTTCGAGGCCTGGACAGATAGGCTCGAAATGTGAGTCTCTTCGTCACCGTTCCCACTGCCCGTCTTGCCGAGGGCCTCGGCACGATTCCTGAGGGAGTGGAACTCGAGGTCTGGGACTTGAACTCACCCCCACCGCGCGAACGAATTGATCTGGTCGTGCCGCCGTATATGGGCGGCGCCTCCGCCCTCGGCGCGCTCACCGGCCTCAATGTCGGTCTGGTGCAAAGTCAGTCGATCGGCTACGACGGCGTCGCAGATGCCCTCCCCGCCGGCATCCCCTTCGCCAATGCGGCCAGCGTGCACGAGACCTCGTCCGCTGAACTCGCACTTGCTCTCACCCTCGCGGCCCAACGCCAGTTTCCCCGATTCGTTCTCGCACAGCAGCGAGGCGAATGGTCGCCCGTTTTTGCCGAGAGCCTCGCCGACCGCCGCGTGCTGTTGGTTGGTTTCGGCGGGGTCGGCGAAGCGATCGCGATTCGCCTGGAGCCATTCGAGGTGCACCTCACGGTCGTGGCCCGAACGGCACGCCCGGTGTGGCACGAGCGCCTCGGCAAACTGAATGTGCACGCGATCGATGAACTGCCTGCGCTGCTTCCCGACGCCGAGATTGTGATCCTCGCTTTGCCCGGCGGCTCAGAGACACGCCACCTGTTTAACGACGAAATGCTGGCGCGCATGGCCGATGGCGCGTTGCTGGTGAACGTCGGACGCGGCACTCTCGTCGACTCGGACGCCCTCGTGCGACAGGACGGACGCATTCGCGCTGCGCTCGACGTCGTCGATCCGGAACCGCTTCCGGCGGAGCATCCGCTCTGGAAGGCCGAGGGCGTCCTCATCTCGCCGCACGTCGGCGGAGCATCAACCGCGATGAACCCGCGAATCGCGCGTCTCATCCGCGCTCAGATCGAGCGGATGCTGGGCGGCAAGGCGCCCGTCAACGTCGTGATCAGCGGCGAGTGACACCTCCCGCTCGCAAAACTGTAAGCGCTTGCAGTAG
Organism: Microbacterium sp.; assembly: GCA_003524435.1. GTDB lineage: Bacteria > Actinomycetota > Actinomycetes > Actinomycetales > Microbacteriaceae > Microbacterium. The sequence goes on along the minus strand of DQHP01000117.1, from coordinate 27,726 downwards.
GCTCATCGCATGAGTGAGCTTGAGCAGATCGCGGCCCCCGGTTCCGAGTGGTGGCGCAGCGCCGTCATCTACCAGATCTACCCCCGTTCCTTCGCAGATGCTTCTGGCGACGGCATCGGCGATCTTCCTGGGATCACGAGCCGCCTCGATTCCCTGCAGGATCTCGGCGTCGATGCGATCTGGCTGAGCCCGTTCATGACGAGCCCTCAGAAGGATGCCGGCTACGACGTCGCCGACTACCGCGACGTTGACCCATTGTTCGGCACTCTCGATGACTTCGATGCGATGCTCGCCGAGGCTCATGCCCGCGGCATCCGCGTCATTGTCGACCTGGTCCCGAACCACTCTTCCGATCAGCACGTCTGGTTCCAAGAGGCGCTGAAGGCAGCACCCGGCAGCCCCGAGCGTGCGCGCTATGTGTTCCGCGACGGCAAGGGCGAGAACGGCGAACTGCCCCCGAACAACTGGGAGAGCGTCTTCGGCGGGGGCATGTGGGAGCGCGTCACCGAGGCTGACGGCAACCCCGGCCAGTGGTATCTGCACATTTTTGACGCGACCCAGCCCGACTTCGACTGGACCAACGAAGAGGTCAAGGAAGAGTTCCGCTCCATCCTGCGATTCTGGCTTGACCGCGGCGTCGACGGCTTCCGCGTAGATGTCGCGCACGGCATGGTGAAAGAAGCGGGCCTTCCCGACTACGCACCGGTCGCGGATGCCGATTCGATGGGCGGCGGCGACCAGAACGTGCCGTACTGGGGTCAGGAAGAAGTTCACGACATATACCGCGACTGGCATAAGGTGCTCGCGGAGTACGATGGCGACCGCGCGCTCTGCGGCGAAGCATGGCTTCCCACGCTCGAGAAGACCGCGCTCTGGGTGCGTCCGGACGAAATGCACCAGACGTTCAACTTCCCCTATCTGATGACCCCGTGGGACGCGAAGTCGCTGAGCGACGTCATCCGCGAATCGCTCGACGAGTTCGGCAAGGTCGGCGCTCCCAGCACCTGGGTACTGTCCAACCACGACGTCGTCCGCCACGCATCACGCCTCGCACTGACGGCTGATAATCCGCAGGGTGAGGGCATTGGCCCGAAATCGGCTGGCAAGCCTGATGCGGCGATCGGCCTCGCCCGCGGCCGCGCAGCGACGACTCTGATGCTGTCATTGCCCGGCTCGTCATATCTCTATCAGGGCGAAGAGCTCGGACTCCCCGAGGCGATGGAGATTCCGGACGAGTTCCGGCAAGACCCGACATGGCTGCGCACGAACGGCGAGCGCTACGGCCGCGATGGCTGCCGTGTTCCGATCCCGTGGCAGGCGGATGCTCCCGCCTTCGGCTTCAACGACACCGGCGACTCGTGGCTGCCTCAGCCGGCCGAGTGGGCAACATTTGCCCGGGATGTAGAAGAGGCTGACGAAACGTCAACGCTGAACCTGTACAAGCAGTTGCTGCGCCTGCGTCGCGAGCGCGCGCTCGGATCCGGATCGCTGATTTGGGACGACCTGGGTGCGGATGCTGTGGCGTTCCGCCGCGGCGACCTGCACGTGGCCGCGAACCTCGGCGGCGAGCCGCTGGAACTGGGCACGGATGTGACCTTCGTCGTGCAGAGCCAGCCATTTGAGGGCACCGCACTGCCGGCGAACACTGCCGCCTGGTACACCAACGACTGAATATATTCCATGGTGAGTATCGATGAGGTCGCGCGGCTGGCTGGTGTCTCTACGGCGACGGTCTCGCGCGCACTCAGCGGTCGCGGCCATGTCTCAGCAGCATCGCGAGAGCGGGTCCGCGTGGCCGCGCAGTCACTCGGCTACGTGGTCTCCTCTCGCGCGTCAAGCCTCGCCTCAGGACGCACCAAGAACATCGGCGTCGTCGTGCCGTTTCTGGACCGCTGGTTCTTCAGTACGGTGCTCTCCGGAGTATCGAGTGCGCTGATGCGTGCCGGATACGACATCACCCTCTACAACATCACCGCCGACAGAGACATCCGCCGCGGCGTCTTTGACACAGCCCTGCGCCGACAACGGGTGGACGCGGTGATCGCCGTGTCGATCGAACTCGACGATGCCGAGACTCAACAGCTGATGGCGCTTGACCTGCCCGTCATCGCAATCGGCGGCCCGAACCCGAAGCTTGACACCCTCACCGTCGACGATGAAGCGGTGGCTATCCTCGCAACCGAACACCTCTTGGGACTCGGTCACACTGACATTGCTCACATTGGGGCGAGCCCGGAATTCGACCTCGATTTCCATATTCCGACTCGGCGACGCCTCGGTTTCGAGAAGGCATTGACGGATGCTGGCATCACCCCGAACCCTGCCTTTTCAGAGCCAGCGGACTTCACTGTGGACGGCGGCTATCGTGCATGCAAGCAGCTGCTCGGACGCCCAGGGCCTCGCCCGACAGCGGTGTTTGCCGCATCCGATGAGATGGCAATCGGCGCGATCCTCGCAGCACGCGACCTGGGGTTCCGCGTGCCTGAAGACCTTTCGATCGTCGGCATCGACGGACACGAACTGGGCGAGTTCTTCCGGCTGACGACTGTCGATCAGTTCCCGCTCGGCCAGGGTGAGCGAGCAGCCGAGGCGGTGCTCGCCAAGCTCGAGGCAACGGATGCGACGTCGGCGCAGGCGCACAGCGCTCTTCCCTTCGAGCTCATCGTGCGCGCGACTACCGCGCGCCCTTCGATCAACCCATCCGATCCACACGGCTCGCCAAAAAGTTGATGCACTGAGTACCGTCGGCACGCCATACTGGGCCGATGGACGCGCTGAACGATTTCATCCTCTCCGCTGGCGATGGCCTCTGGACGTGGATCGTGCTGCCGATCCTCGTCGTGCTCGGCATCTACTTCACGGCGCGCACAGGGGTGGTGCAGTTCCGGCTGATTCCGGAGATGTTTCGCACCCTCACCGACAAGACGCCGTGTGACGCTGATGGGAAACCGCAGTCTGTCTCGGCATTCCAGGCGTTCACGATCTCGGCAGCATCCCGTGTCGGCGTCGGCAATATCGCCGGTGTCGGCACCGCCATCGCTATCGGTGGACCTGGTGCGGTTTTCTGGATGTGGTTGATGGCCTTCGTGGGCGGCGCATCGAGTTTCATCGAGTCCACCCTCGGCCAGGCGTACAAGGTGCGCGACAGCGACGGCTTCCGCGGCGGGCCCGCGTATTACATGCAGCACGGGCTGAAAGCGCGGTGGATGGGCATCCTCTTCGCCGTCATCCTGATCGCGTGCTTTCCATTTGCGTTCAGCTCGCTGCAGGCCAACACGATCAGTGCCACCGTGTCGTCGAGCTTTGGCGGGACCGTTGATTGGATTCCGTGGGTGGTCGGCGCACTTCTCGCTGTGCTGACGGCGCTCGTCATCTTCGGGGGCATCCGGCGCATCGCGAGCGTCACACAGGCCGTTGTCCCGGCGATGGCGCTGATCTATCTCCTACTCGGTCTTGTTATCGTCGGCATGAACTTCGATCGACTGCCCGAGGTGTTCGCCTCGATCTACACGCAAGCGTGGGGCACCGAAGAGGTCACCGGCGGCGTGATCGGCGCCATCATCATGGTCGGTGTGAAGCGGGGCATGTTCTCCAACGAGGCTGGGCTCGGCTCAGCACCAAACGCCGGTGCGAGCGCAGCGGTCACCCATCCGGTGAAACAGGGACTCGTTCAAACACTCGGTGTGTACTTCGACACCTTTCTCGTCTGCTCCATCACTGCCTTCATCATTTTGGTCTCCACGCCGGACCTGGCGAACGCGACCCGAGGGATCGGACTCACCCAGGGTGCCATCGTGGGAAATCTCGGCGAGTGGTCAAACGTGCTGCTGAGCGTCATCATCTTCTTGCTCGCGTTCAGCTCAATCCTGGGCAACTACTACTACGGACAGTCGAACATCGAGTTCATTTCCTCGCGTCGGGGAATTCTCACGACCTATCGTGTGCTGGTCGTCGCCGTAATCTTCTTCGGCTCGATTGCCTCGGCCGATCTCATTTGGAACACCGCCGACGGGATCATGGGGCTCATGGCCATCGTCAACCTCGTCGCGATTGGGCTGCTTTCCGGCGTCGCATTCAAGCTGTTGAAGGACTACTCTCAGCAGCGAAAGGCAGGCCTTGACCCGGTGTTCACCCGTGCGCGATTGCCCGAGGTCACCGGCATCCATTGCTGGGAGGACGAGCTCACGGTGACCGGTCCGGTTCGTGTCGTCAAGCCGCGTGCCAATCGACGCTGATAACTGAGCGGATGCTTCGACTCCTGGTCTAGGCTGGAAGCGGAGTGTCGGGAAGCCTGGTCGACGATATCTTTTTCGTCGACCAGAAAGCACAGAAATGCCCAAGGAATCCTCTCGCCCCGCCAAAATCCGCAACGTCTTCCCCTCGACGTCCCGTGCCGAGTCGCTTCGCGTCACCGAGATCCTTCGCAAAGAGACTGTCGGAGGCATTCTCCTCGTCGCCCTCGCCGCAATCGCGCTGCTGTGGGCGAACTCCCCCTGGGCAGACTCGTACTTCGCCCTGAGGGATTTTGAGCTCGGTTACGAACCGTGGCATCTCCGGCTCAGCGTCGGCGCCTGGGCAGCCGATGGATTGCTGGCGATCTTCTTCTTTCTCGTCGGACTTGAGCTCAAGCGAGAGTTCGTGGCGGGAGACCTGCGAAAGTTCAGCACCGCTGTCGTGCCGATTACTGCCGCGGTCGGCGGAGTTATCGTGCCCGCCCTGATCTACGTCACGGTCGTCGCGGGGTCGGCGGATGCCTCACGTGGATGGGCGATCCCGACCGCCACAGACATTGCCTTCGCCGTCGCAGTCCTTGCCCTCATCGGTTCGCACTTACCCAGTGCGCTGCGGATTTTCTTACTCACACTGGCGGTCGTCGACGATCTGATCGCCATCGGAATCATCGCGATCTTCTACACCGAGACGATCAACGCTCTTCCGCTCGTTCTCTCACTCGTCGTGATCGCGGTCTACGGACTGATCGCGCAGAGATACCGGGATTTCTTCCACCTGCGCCCCACAGCCGCATGGCTTATCCTGCTGCCGATCGGCATGGTTGCATGGGCGCTGCTGCATGCCTCCGGCATCCACGCGACGATCGCTGGCGTGCTTCTCGGGTTCACCATTCCTGTCCTTCACAAGAAGGCCAATCGTGGCGTCGATGCCGGACCGGGCCTGGCTGAGATCTTCGAGCATCGTTTCCGCCCGTTGTCAGCGGGGATCGCGGTACCGCTCTTTGCGTTCTTTTCTGCGGGGGTCGCGATCGGCGGCGGAGAAGGTTTCGTCTCTGCGTTCGCCGATCCGGTGGTGATTGGCATCGTGCTCGCACTCGTTGTCGGAAAACCGCTGGGCATCGCCCTCGCCACGTGGGCCATCACGAGGGTCCGGCGCATCAACCTCGATCCGAGTCTGCGCTGGATCGACATCATCGGCGTTGGGCTCCTCGCCGGCATCGGGTTCACCGTCTCACTGCTGGTGGCTGAGCTCAGCTTCACGGCGGGCAGCGAGCACCACGATCACGCGAAGGTGGCAATTCTCACGGCGTCCGTTGTCGCTGCACTTCTTGCGTCTGCACTGCTCAGCATGCGCAACCGGCGATATCGGATGCACGCGGACGTCAAAGGCGACGCGGAAACGACTACCCGCTGAGGATGAAGCTCAGACGGTGCGCAGGGCATCCGCGGCGGCGTCAAGCGCCCCCGCCTCGACAGCAAAGTACGCCCACTTGCCGCGCTGCTCTCGAGTGACGAGGCCGGCTTCGGCGAGAAGCTTCATGTGATGCGACACCGTGCCCTGCGACAGTCCCACCGGTTCCGTCAGATCACATATGCAGGCCTCACCGCCCTGGCCTGCGGCGATCAGCGAGAGCAACCGCACCCGTGTCGGGTCACCGAGCGCCTTGAAAACTCTCGCAATGCGCTCCGCCTCATCCACCCCAATGGCATCAGTGACGCTCGGCGCGCAGCAGGATGTCGCTTCGATAGTGGTGGGCAGGCTCACACCCACAGTCTGCCACGTATTGACATTCTTCGATAGATGAGTGAACCTTTTCATATCGATAACCATCGATTTGAGGAGCGAGATGCCTGAATTTCCTGTCGTCATCATCGGCGCCGGCCCCCAGGGCCTAGCCGCCGCAGCGCACGCCGTCGAGCGGGGGATGGCCGTCGTCGTTCTCGAGCGCGGCGAGGGTCCCGCCTCTGCGGTGGCCCAGTGGGGGCATGTTCGCCTGTTCTCGGCATGGCCAGAATTGATGGATGCGGCAGCACAACGCCTCCTGGAATCAACACAGTGGGAGGCGCCCAGCGCCGGATACCCCATCGGCTCGCAGTGGATTGGCTCCTACCTCGCGCCGCTCGCTACCGCACTCGGCGAGCGGATCCAGTACGGCACAACGGTGGTCGGCATCTCCCGTCAGGGTCGCGACAAGGTCGTCGACGGCAACCGCAAAGACCAGCCGTTTGTCGTGCGCACCACCAATCCAGACGGCACCGAAGGACGCCTTCTTGCCCGTGTCGTGGTCGACGCGAGCGGCACCTGGAATCAGCCGAATCCCGCTGGTGCAGACGGACTCCTGGCGCTCGGGGAGGCAGCATCCGCCTCACAGATCTCCTACCGTATTCCGGATGATGTCGATGCATATGCCGGCCAGCACGTTGCAGTCATCGGCGCCGGACACTCGGCCACGCACGCCGTGGTGCGACTCGCTGAGCTCGCACGACGCGAACCAGGCACCCTGGTGACCTGGCTCCTGCGCCGCGGGAACGCGTCGAATGTATTCGGCGGTGGATCCGGCGATGAACTGCCAGAGCGCGCGGCGCTCGGCGGACGCGCGCAGGCGCTCGTTGAAGACGGTCTGGTCGAGGTCGTGACCGGTTTCCGCGTCGATGAATTCCGTACGGATGCTGACGCGCTTACTCTCATCGCAGACGATGGCCGTTCCGTGGCGGGTGTGGGCCATGTGTTCGCACTGACCGGGTTCCGGCCCAACACCGAGATGCTGCGTGAGGTGCGCACGGCACTTGATCCCGCGCTCGAAGCCGTTGCCGGGATCGCGGCCGAGATCGATCCGAACATTCACTCATGCGGGTCGGTGGGTGCCACCGGCGCTCGCGAGCTCGTGCAGCCCGAACCAGGATTCTTCATCGTCGGAGCAAAGAGCTATGGCCGTGCACCGACGTTCCTCGCCCTCACGGGGTACGAGCAGGTGCGCAGCGTCGTCGCACATCTCGCTGGTGACCACGAAGCTGCCGCGCGTAACGATCTCGTCCTGCCCGATACTGGCGTCTGTGGCGGGGCGGGTGATTTCGATGCACCCGGCGGAAGCTGCTGCGCGGCCCCGAGCGCTGCTCCCAGTACAGTGCAGATCGGGAGCCGCCCGGCATTCTCACTTCAGGAGATCCGATGACTGGCACACCATCCGTCCTCTTCGTTTGCGTGCATAACGCTGGCCGATCGCAGATGGCCGCAGGGTTCCTGCGCGACATCGCTGGTGACCGTATCGAGGTGCGCTCGGCCGGATCGATGCCGGCCGAGCAGATCAACCCGACGGCGGTGGATGCTATGGCCGAGGTCGGCGTCGACATCACCGCCGAGCAGCCGAAGGTGCTGACAACCGATGCGGTGAAAGCGTCGGATGTCGTTATCACGATGGGGTGCGGCGACGCCTGCCCCATCTTCCCCGGTAAGCGCTACGAGGACTGGGATCTCGAAGACCCCGCGGGGCAGGGGCTCGATGCGGTGCGGCCGATCCGCGATGACATCCGCTCGCGCATCGAGAAGCTCGTCGGGGAGTTGCTCGGCTGACTCGTCACGCGCTCGTTAGAGCGTACTGATGGGACGGGCACCACCGCTCACGCGGGAGGGAACCCACCGCTCAAGCGGCCGTGAAAACCATCGCTCGCCTCGTTCAACCCGACAAGCTCGACCTGCTTGTCGTGACGCTGATACTTCGTAACGATCGCGTCGAGTGCGGCAACCGTTGATGCGTCCCAGATGTGTGACCGCGACATATTGATCACCACGCGACTGGGATCTTCGGCGTACTCGAACTGCGTGGTCAGGTCATTGCTGCTGGCGAAGAACAGCGCCCCGTCGACGTCGTAGTGCACAGCATCCGCACTGAGAGTCCTCGTGACGGTGACCACGTGCGCCACCCGGCGCACGAACAGCACCGAGGCGACGAGCACGCCGGCCACCACGCCGATGGCGAGATTCTCAGTGAGCACGACGAGCACGACGGTTGAGACCATGACGAGCGTTTCGCTCTTCGGCATGCGCCGGAGAGTCGATGGGCGGATGCTGTGCCAGTCGAAGGTGGCCACGCACACCATGATCATCACCGCGACCAGCGCTGCCATCGGAATGATCGCGACGATGTCGCCGAGGGTGACGACGAGCACGAGCAGGAAGACACCGGCGAAGAACGTCGAGATGCGGGTTCTGGCACCGGAAACCTTCACGTTGATCATCGTCTGGCCGATCATGGCGCATCCGCCCATGCCGCCGAAGAGTCCGGAGAGCAGGTTCGCAACGCCCTGGCCCCAGGCTTCACGGGTCTTGCGCGAATGCGTGTCGGTGATCTCATCGACGAGCTTCGCGGTCATCAACGACTCGAGAAGTCCCACCAACGCCATCCCGAGCGCGAACGGCGCGATGATCGTGAAGGTCTCCCAGCTGAGTGGAACGTTCGGGATGAACAGCTCCGGCAGACTCCGCGGCAGCTCCCCCTCGTCGCCGACGGTGGGCACGTCGAGTGCGAAAACGACCACAACGGCCGTGACGAGAACGATCGAGACCAGCGGTCCGGGGATCACCTTGGTGATGCGCGGCATCAACACCATGATCACGATTCCGGCGGCGACGAGCGGATACACCAGCCACGGCACGTCGATGAGGTGAGTGAGTTGGGCGAGGAAGACCAGGATGGCGAGAGCGTTGACGAAGCCGACCATGACGCTGCGGGGGATGAAGCGCATGAGCTTGGCGACGCCGAGCACCGCGAGCAGCACCTGGAAGATACCGGCCAGCAGCACGGTCGCGATGAAGTAGTCCATCCCATGCTCGCGCATGACCGGTGCGATCACGAGCGCCACGGCTCCGGTCGCCGCACTGATCATCGCTGGCCGTCCGCCGACGAAGGCGATCGACACCGCCATGATGAACGCGGAGAAAAGTCCCACCTTCGGGTCGACTCCGGCGATGATCGAGAACGCGATCGCCTCGGGGATGAGCGCGAGACCGACCACAAGTCCGGCGAGGACTTCGCGCGTCAGCAGCCGCGGCGACTTGAGCGCGTCGAAGACAGAAGGGTTCGGCCGGTAGCGGGCGCGGTCATCAGCGGTTGTGGTCATGAGGGATCTTTCAGCAGCAGGTGCGAGCCCCGTGCGGGGCCACTCCACCCTATCCGTGCGATCCGCGCCGCAACTCTGGCGGGCCGTACGCCTGATTATGGCCGCCAGAGTTGCACCAGTCCGCCGAAGTTGACTACTCAGGCGACCGTGAAGGCCGCGCTCAGCAGCACCTCTTCGCGTGAGCTCGGACCGACGAGTAGCGCGAACGCCCCCGGCTCGACGACGCGGTTGCCGCCGGCATCCACAATCGTGCATTCGGACACCGGCAGGTCGACCCGCACGCGTGCGGACTTCCCCGGTGCCAGCAACACCTGCTGATGAGCCTTAAGCTCTTTATCGGTCCAACTCACGCTCGTCACCTCGTCACGCACGTAGACCTGCACTGTCTCGATCGTCGGCCGCGCGCCGGTGTTCGTGACGGTCACATGCGCGGAGATGGTGTCGGATGCCGCGAGCGCAGTGTCTTCAAGAACGAGGTCGTCGTACGCCACCGTCGTATACGACAGTCCCTCTCCGAAAGCCCACGTCGGCGACTGGGTGAGATCGGCATAACGGTCGCCGTGCTGTCCGCGAATCTGGTTGTAGTACGTCGGCTGCTGTCCCGCGTGCCTAGCGAATGAGATTGGCAGACGGCCGGTCGGCTCGACCTGCCCGGTGAGTAGTTCGGCAATTGCTCTCCCGCCCTGCATGCCTGGGTTCGCTGCCCAGAGCACAGCCGCGGCCTTCGCGACGGATGCTGGCAGAACCAGTGGCTTCGACGCCAGCAGCACCACAACCACCGGAGTCCCGGTCGCGATCACGGCGTCAAGCAGTGCGTTCTGTCCGCCAATGAGTTCCAGCGTCGCGGTCGACTTTCCCTCGCCGATGAGCTCGATCCGGTCTCCGACAACGACGACCGCCACATCGGCGCCCTCTGCCGCGGCAACCGCCTCGGCGATCTGTGCCTCATCCGGCGCGCACGGTTTCACGACGGGAGGACGTGGCTGTCCATCGGGCCAGGTCGCACCTGCGGGGTCGGGCTCCAGCGTGAGAATCTCCGCACCGCGTGCGTGTACAACCTCCCATGGTGCGATCTCGCGCAACCCGTCAAGGACAGTGCTGATCATCTCGCGCGGTTGTCCATCCAGCCAGCCCGCCTGCCCTGAGCCGCCGGCCCAGTCGCCGAGCTGTGTCTGCGCATCATCCGCGAGGGGTCCGATGACCGCAACCCGTGCGGTCGATGCGGATTCCCGAGTGTCACCAGGAACAGGCGGGCGCAGAGGCAGTAGTCCGTCATTCTCCAACAGCACAAGCGAGCGGCGAGTGATCTCGAGGTTCAGTTCGGCGTGCTCGGCGCTGCCGACAATCTTCTCCAGCCCCTCAACGGGGATGCGCGGATTCTCAAACAGGCCGAGCTCGAACTTCAGCGTGAGGATGCGCTCAACGGCAGCGTCGAACGCGTCTTCAGAGAGCAGGCCCTGGGCGACAGCATCCAGAGCGCCCTCAAAGAACGTGGGTGTGTTCATCACCATGTCATTTCCGGCGGTGACCGCGGCGGCGGCGGCATGCGCGATGTCAGCGTGCAGGTGCTGCTCCCACACCATCCGGCCGACGTTGTCCCAGTCGGTGATGAGGGTTCCGGTGTAATTCCACTCGCCACGCAGCACGTCGCTGAGCAGCCAGTCGTTCGTGGTGATCGGCACGCCATCCATGGTCTGGTAGCCGAGCATGAACGAGCGGCATCCCTCACGAGCGACGCGTTCGAAGGGCGGCAGGAACCACGAACGCAGCTTCCGACGCGAAATGTCAGCCTCACTCGCATCGCGCCCCCCCTGGGTCTCGGAGTACCCGGCAAAGTGCTTGGCTGTGGCAAGGATCGCGGTCGGGTCGTCGAGGCCCTCGCCCTGATATCCGCGCACCATTGCCGAAGCGAGTTCGCCGATCAGATACGGGTCCTCACCGAAGGTCTCATTCACGCGCCCCCAGCGCAGGTCACGCGAGATACAGAGGACGGGCGAGAAGGTCCAATGGATGCCGGTAGCCGCCACTTCAACGGCCGTCGCACGCGCGACTTTCTCTAGCAGCGGCGCATTCCATGACGCCGCCATGCCGAGTTGGGTCGGGTAGATCGTCGCGCCCGGCCAGAACGAGTGCCCGTGAATGCAGTCTTCACCCACAAGCAGCGGAATGCGCAGCCGCGTCTGCGCGGTCAGCTGATTGGCCCGCACGATGCGTTCCGGTGACGTGTGCAGAATCGATCCGACGAGGCGTCGCAGGACGTGATCTTCAAGGTCATCACGCGCATCGAGCTGCAGCATCTGCCCGATCTTCTCTTCCAGCGTCATTCGTCCGAGCAGGTCAGCGACCCGCTCAGTAATCGACAAACCCTCGTTCAAATAGGGCAGGATCAGCGTTTCAGACGTCGTCACTTCTTGCTCTCTGTTTTCGTCTCGATGGTGGTTGAGGTGCTGGTGCGCGAGGTGCTGGTGGTTGAAGGGCTGGTGCGCACAGCAGTGACCGCGTCGTTGACGTCGAGGCCCTTCTTCTTCATTGCCCGTGCCCGTTCCCCGGCCGAGCGCAGGCGCGGGTTCACGTACTCGTCGATGCCGAAGTTGATCAGCGACAGTGCCACACCGATCGCAGCGATGCAGAGTCCGGGTGGCATGTACCACCACCACTGGTTCTGCCCGAATGCCCCCTGAGCCGAGGCCCAGTTCAAGATCGTGCCCCAGTTGTACGTGGTCACGGGGATTACGCCGATATACGACAGCGTGGTGAGCCCCAGGATTGCGGCGGTCACCGTACCGACGAAACTCGCGGCGATCAGCGCCATGAGGTTCGGCAGCATCTCGCGGGTAATGATGCGGCGCAGCGGCTCACCGTTTGCGCGAGCGGCCTGGACGAAGTCACGGTTGCGCAATGACATCGTTTGCGCGCGCAGCACTCGCGCGCCCCATGCCCAGCCGGTGAGGCCCAGCACCGCAGCGATCAGCACCAGCGGCGGATCCTCGAACATTGCTGCCACGATAATGATCAACGGCAGCCCAGGGATCACGAGGAACACGTTGGTCAGCGCCGATAGCGACTCGCTCTTCCATCCGGACAGGTATCCGGCGATCACACCGACCGTGATGGCGATCACCGTCGCGATCGCCGCAGCGAGGAAGCCGACCACGACCACCCCGCGCGTGCCGTGGATGACCTGACTCAACACGTCTTCACCGATATGTGTGGTGCCCAGCCAGTGCGCGGCCGACGGCGGCTGGAGCCTGGCGGAGTTATCGATCTGCGTCGGCGAGAACGGCGCCAGCACGTCAGCGAAGATCGCGACCAACACGAAGAAGGCCAGGATGATCAGGCCCGTGATCGACTTTCCGTTGCGGAACATCGCGAAGGCACCGGTGATCTTCGCCCACAGGCTCTGCTTCGGTTTGCCGCCCGCACCGGCGGTGCTCGTTCGAAGTAACAGCGTCTCGGGGGCGCCGGCGCCACTGCGGCGTTCAGATATCGTGGTCATTTCTCAGGCCTCCGTCTGGCGCGTGCGCGGGTCGAGGAATGCGTAGGCGATGTCAGCGAGGATGTTCGCGACGAGCACCGACAAGGTGATGACGAGGAAGACGCCCTGCATCAGCGCGTAGTCCTTCGCGTTCGTGGCATCCAAAAGGAGCTTTCCCACGCCCGGATAGCTGAACACCATCTCCATCACAATCGTGCCGCCCACGATGAAGCCGATCGACAGCGCGAAGCTCTGAATCTGCGGCAGCACGGCGTTGCGCGCAGCGTATCGCCAGAGCACCCGCTTGTTGGGCATGCCCTTGGCCTGGGCGACGGTGATGTAATCCTCGTCCAGCACGGTGAGCATCATGTTTCGCATTCCCAGCATCCATCCGCCCAGCGACGCGATGACGATCGTCGCAGCGGGAAGCGTGCCGTGCCAGATGACCTGGCCGATGAACTCGAAGTCCCACCCCGGCGCTATTCCGACGCCGTACGCCTTGCCGATGGGGAACCAGTCCAGGTTCACCGAGAACACGGCGATCGCGAGCAGGCCCAGCCAGAAGTAGGGAATCGTGCTCAAGAACGTCGTGATGGGAACGAACATGTCCAGGCGGCTCCCGCGCCGCCATCCAATGACTGCGCCGCCGATGGTGCCGATTAGGAATGACACAATCGTCGCAAAGCCGACCAGTCCGACCGTCCATGGCAGCGCCTGGCTGATCACTTCGGTGACCGGACGGAGGCCATGCAGAAGCGAGACGCCGAGGTCTCCCTGCAGCATCAGCGCCCAGTAATCGAGGTACTGCTGGAAGAGACTCTTGTCGGTATCGAGCCCCAGGAGGGCGCGCAGCGCGTCGGCCGCTTCAGGTGAAACGTTGCGGTTGCGCGCGAGGTACTGGGTGACCGCATCACCCTTCATCATGCGCGGCAGGAAGAAGTTGATCGTGAGCGCTGCCCACACCGTGAAGAGGTAGAACGCAGCGCGTCCGCCGAGGAAGCGCCAGGGGATCCGCGAACGACCGGCGACAGCCTTCGTCGCGGTGGTGCCGACCTCGACGGCGTCGATGTTGGGCTGTGGATCAACAACGGGTAGCTGAGGTTCAACGGCGGTCATCATGCACCTCCGGGTGTGTGGCCAGCAGATATGTGGCCAGCGGATGCTCCGCCTGCCGTGGCGAAGAATCGCTCGGGGTCAGGAGACGCGGCCCGCAGTTCCTGCGTATACGCGTCTTGGGGTCGGAGGATCACGTCGTCGGCAGGTCCGTGTTCGACGATCCGGCCCTGGTTGAGCACCATGATCTCGTCGCTGAAATGCCGAGCGGTGGCCAGGTCATGCGTGATGTAGAGCACGCCAAGGCCCTCTTCACGCTGCAGATCTGCGAGCAGGTTCAGCACGCCGAGACGGATCGAGACGTCAAGCATCGAGACCGGTTCGTCGGCGACCAGAATCTTGGGACGGGATGCCAGGGCGCGAGCAATCGCGACGCGCTGACGTTGTCCGCCGGAGAGTTCGTGCGGTCGGCGATCGATGACCGTGTCCGGTTCGAGGCGGACGCGCTCGAGGAGGCGGCGCACCTCTTGCTCTGTTTCGTCCTTGGGAACCACATTGTCCAGGCGCAACGGCCGCTCGAGGTGATAGCGAATTGAGTGGTACGGGTTCAGTGAGGCGAACGGATCTTGAAAGACCATGCGCAGTTGCTGTCGGTAGGTGCGCAGCCCCCGCCCGTGACGCGGAATGGGCTTGTCATCGAGCAGCACTTCACCGCGGGTCGGCGTCTCTAGCTGCGTGAGAATCTTCGCGATTGTCGACTTGCCGCTGCCAGACTGACCGACGAGGCCGATCGTCTGCCCGGAGCGCAACGTGAAGTTCACATCATCAAGGGCGGTGAGCTGACCGGCACCTCGAACGTTATAGATCTTCGTGACATGGCGAACTTCGAGGATGCTCATCGCACCACCATCCCCTTCTCTCCGGTCAGCCGTGGGAACGATGACAGAAGCGTCTTGGTGTATTCATCCTTCGGTGCATGCCAGATGCGCTCGGCAGTGTCGAGTTCGACGATCTCTCCCTCGCGCATGATCGCGATGCGATCGCTAATCTCCAGCAGCAGCGGAAGGTCGTGAGTGATGAAGATCACCGAGAACCCGAACTCTTCGCGCAGCTGCGAGATCTGGCGAAGGATTTCGCGCTGCACCAGCACATCCAGCGCTGTGGTCGGCTCATCCATCACCATCAGCTGAGGACGAAGGGCCAGCGCCATTGCGATCATCACGCGTTGACGCATACCGCCGGAGAGTTCGTGAGGGAACGAACGGATGCGCTGCGCTCCGACCTTGACGATCTCGAGCAGCTCGATCGCCGCGGCACGGCGCTGCTTTCTGCCGAGCTCAGGACGATGCACTTCGAACACGTCCTCCAACTGCGAACCGATGGTGGCTACCGGGTTCAACGCGTTCATTGCGCCCTGGAAGACCATCGAGATCTTGTCCCACCGAAACCTGCGCATCTGTTCGGCGCCAAGGCCGCCTATATCGATGTCTCCGTCTTCGGCGTCGTGAAAGACGACGGATCCGCTCGTGATCACCGCAGGTGCCTTGAGTAGGCGCTGCACTCCGTACGCCAGCGTGGTCTTGCCGCAACCGCTCTCGCCGGCAAGACCGAGAATCTCGCCGCGCTGCAACTCGAGTGAGACATTCTTCACCGCCTCAACGGGCGGGTCGACGTCGTACACAACTGAGAAGTCGCGGACGGACAGCAGGGGGTCTGTCATAGGTTTCGCTTTCATGCAGGGGTTGACCCATCGCCCGCTGAGCCTGTCGAGTGTGAGTCACATCGACAGGCTCAGCGGCGGGGGAACTACTTCGATTCGAGGTTCGTCAGAATCTGCACGATGCCCGGCTGCGTGGGATCAGCCGACGCGTACTGGTCATCCTCGCTCGGCCAGCCGACGTAGTTACGAGTGTTGAACTCACCCAGCAGCGGATGTGCGCCGAGCGGGATAGCCGGAATGTTCTCTACAAACGCCTCCTGCAACACGGTCACAGCTGCCGTGCGGTCCTCGTCAGAGGAGGCGTTGGCGTAGGTGTTCAACGCTTCGGTCACGACCGGGTCATCGAAGCGGCCGAAGTTGTACTGCGCCTTGTCGTCGACGATCCACTTCGGATCCATCGTCGAGGTGTACAGGCCGTATGCGTTTCCGGTGTCTTCCAACCAGTGGATGATCGCCTGGAAAGTGCCTTCCTGACGCGCAGCATCCCAGCCTCCCCAGTCGGGCTGGTCGACCTTGACTTCGATGCCCAGGCCCTCGCCGAGCTCTTCTGCGAGGAGTGCCTGCTCGGTGTTCCAGTCGCTCCAGCCGGAGGGAACCGAGACGGAGAACGAGACCGCTTCACCATCAGGATCGATCAGCTTGTCATCCTTCCAGGTGTAGCCCGCGTCAGCGAGGATCTGCTTCGCTTTGTCGAGGTCGACGGCGTACTCCTCGTCCTTGAACTCGGGGGCGATCTCGTCTTCCAGCAACGCGCCCAGCCCGGTGACGTTCCAGATCGGCTCGCTCGCACCTTCACGAGCGACGTCGACGTACGCCTGACGGTCAATCGACCACGCCAGTGCCTCGCGAAGAGCGGGGTCGTTGAAGGGCTTGGTCTGCAGGTTGAAGAACAGCGTTCCGGCGCCGGGTGTCGGTGAAACGAGGAAGTGGTTGTCCTCATCGACGGAGAGGTAGCTCGCGTCAATCTGCGGAATGAATGCCTGTGCCCAGTCGGCTTCACCGGAGGCGAGTGCGGTTGTGAGGGCTGCGTTATCGCCGTACGAGACATAGTGAAGTTCGGGAACTGCCAGGTCGCCGCCCCAGTAGTCCTCGTTCTCGGCGAGGGTGACCGATTCGGTCGTCCAGCTCGACAGGGCGTATGGCCCGGTTCCGATGACAAGGCCCTCTTCGGTAAGGGGGTCGGTGTTGGGGTCTTCGATGTTCTCCCAAATGTGCTGGGGAACGATCGGTGTGTGCAGCACGCGCGCCTGAGCGGTGTACTTCGAGTCGGCAAAGGCGAGCGTGACCTTGTCACCATCGACCGTCGCACCCTGGTAATTCAGACCCGAGGCGTCGGTAAGTTTGCCGTCCAGGAACATGTCGAACGTGAACACGATGTCGTCAGCGGTGAAGGGCTCGCCGTCGCTCCAGGTGACATCGCTGCGAGGGACGATGGTCACTTCGGTGTAGTCATCGTTCCACTCGACTGATTCGGCGAGCCAGGGCGTGGTGCCGAGGTCGCCGGTCGGGTTCACGAGCGCGAGCGGCTCGAAGATGACCTTGGCGTAGCCGTACTTCGACGCTGACGAGTCACCGAGGAACGGGTTGTGTGACTCGGTCGTGATCGCGCCATCAGGTTTGGCGATTGTGAGGGCAGCGGTTGACTCGGCGGAGTCGCTCCCATCTTTGTTTGCGGACGATGAGCAGCCGGCGAGCACGCCGACGCTGAGGGCGCCAATCGCACCGATCGCGATCATTGATCTGCTGAGCTTCATTGCTTCTCCTTGGGCACGGGTCGTTGTGCAGGGGTGGAACAGCTGTATTCGTACGATGCATTTACTTACCGGGGGGAAAGTAACTTGCAGCGAGATTACCGACAAGTAAGTAAGCTTGCAAGTGTCGATTATCAGACCGTTACACTCAGCCCCAGGAGGATGCCGTGGCCAGCGACTTGCACGACACAACGCGCACTCGTCCAGCGACGCGTCAAAAGCGGACGGAGATACTGAAGGCTGCGGTCGAGATCTTTGGCAACAAGGGCTCCACAAATGGCACGCTGGCTGACGTTGCCGAGCAGGTCGGCCTGACCCACGCCGGCGTCCTGCACCATTTCGGGTCGAAGCAGAACCTGCTCCTAGAAGTGCTCGCCTACCGCGATCAGACCGATGTCGAAGACCTTGTCGAGCAGCACATCCCTGGTGGGCCCGAGCTGTTCTTGCATCTCGTCCGCACGGCGTTCACCAACGCTCAGCGCCCCGGAATCGTCCAGGCCTACACCGTACTCTCCTCCGAATCTGTGACTGACGATCACCCTGGACGCGCGTACTTCGAAGAGCGGTATACGACACTGCGCCGCGAAGTGACGGCTGCATTCCAGGACCTCTGCGCACAAGAAGGCGTCTCTCAGCCCGACACTATTGCCGCGGCATCCGCCAGTATTCTCGCCGTCATGGACGGTCTGCAATTGCAGTGGCTCTTGCATCCCGAGATCGTCGAACTCGGCGAAGCCAGCGAGTTCGCGATCCGCGCGATCGTCACGGCGGTGTTGCAGCCAGGACCGGAGCTAGAAAGCTACATTCACGAGGGATGACGCCGATAGGCTCAGCGCTATGACCATCGATCTTGACGCGCTGTACATCGATCTGCACCGACACCCCGAACTGTCCTTCCAAGAGACGCGCACCGCGAGCATCGCCGCCGAGCACTTGCGCACGCTGGGCCTCGAGATCGAAGAGGGAGTCGGCATCACCGGCGTCGTCGGAGTGCTCAAAAACGGCGACGGCCCCGTTGTCTGGGCGCGCGCCGACATGGATGCGCTGCCCGTCGAGGAGCGCACCGGACTCGCCTATGCGAGCACCGCCACTGGCATCGATCCGGAGGGCCACACCGTGCCGATCATGCATGCCTGCGGGCATGACATGCACGTCACGGCGATGATCGGCGCTGTGGAGCGGCTCGTTGCCCAGCGCGCCGAATGGTCAGGAACGTTGGTTGTGCTCATCCAACCTGCCGAGGAGTACGGTGCAGGTTCGCGGGCAATGCTGGATGCTGGCATCCTCGAGCGCTATCCGAAACCGGATGTCGTACTCGGCCAACACGTCACTCCCCTACCTTCGGGCACTGTCGCCATGCGTCCGGGGCCGCAGATGGCCGCCGCGGATGGCATCACCGTCACCATGCACGGTCGCGGTGGACACGGTTCGCGCCCGCACACCACAATCGACCCGGTAGTCATGGCCGCCGCCACCGTCATGCGATTGCAGACGATCCCCTCGCGCGAAATCGATCCGCAGGACGTCGCCGTCGTCACCGTCGGCTCGATCCACGCTGGGACCAAGAGCAACATCATCTCTGCGGAGGCGAAGCTCGAACTTAGTCTGCGCTACTCGACTAACGAGATTCGCGACAAGGTGCTGGCGAGTGTCGAGCGCATCGTACGGGCAGAGGCGATGGCATCCGGCGCCGAGCGCGAACCTGAGTTCCACACTGATCACACACTTCCGCCGACCATCAATGACCCGGATGCCACGGCACGTGTCACTGCGGCCATCGACAGAGCGCTCGGCGACGGCACCGTTGTTGATCTGGGGATGCTCACCGGTAGTGAGGACGTGTCGTGGTTCGCGCGCGATGCGGATGCTCCCCTGGTGTTCTGGTTCTGGGGCGGCGTTGACCCCGCGACCTATGCAGCCGCAGTTGCGAAGGACACCGTCTCCAGCGACATCCCGACGAACCATTCGCCGTACTTCGCGCCAGTGATTCACCCGACGATCGAGGTCGGAGTGGCGGCAATGGCGACGGCCGTGCGCGAGTTCATGGACTGAGGCGACCCGTAATTCTGGCGGCCAGACGCAATTCTGGCGGCCAGAATTGACATCTGTGGCCGCCAGAATTGCAATCGGCCGCCAAAATTGACTAGTTTCACGTGACGCGAATAAGCGAGCGCTGCCATCCAGATGACCCATTCGGGGCGATCGAGGCGCGCTCTTCAACCTGCAGATCGCCGTTCTTATTAATCGCGCGGACGGCGACGTAGTGCGTTCCTGGCTTTGCGTCCCATTCCATGAACCACTGCACCCAGGTGTCTTCGTTGATGGGCGTCGATAGTGTGGCCGGGACCCAGTCTCCGTTGTCGATGCTCACCTCGACACGCTCGATGCCGACCGTTTGGGCCCAGGCGACACCGGCGATTGGGATACGCCCGGCCTCTACCGCTGCGCCGAGCTTCGGGGTGTCGACTCGGGATGAGAACTTGATCGGAGCTTGGGCGCTGTATCCGCGAGGGGTCCAGTAGGCCTCATCCTCAGCGAACGTCGTGACTTTGAGTTCGGTGAGCCACTTGGTCGCCGACACATAGCCATAGAGTCCAGGCACCACCATTCGCACCGGGAACCCATGCTCGAGTGGCAGCGGCTCACCGTTCATGGCGACCGCAAGAATCGCGTCGAGTCCATCATCGGTCAACGCAGACAACGGCGTACTCGCGGTGTAGCCGTCGACGCTGCGCGAGAGCACCATATCGGCACCGGACTTCGGAGCGGCCTTGGCAAGAACATCGCGCAGCGGCACCCCCAGCCACATTGCGTTGCCCACGAGTTCGCCGCCAACCTCATTGGACACGCACGTCAGCGTGATCGCGTACTCATCGAGTCCCATATCGAGGATGTCCTGGAAGCTCAGCTCCACACGCTGCTCGACCATGCCGTCGATCACCAGCCGCCAGGTCTCCGGGTCGATTGTGGGAACGGTGAGCGCAGTGTCGACGCGGTAGAAATCATCATTCGGGGTGAACAGAGGGCTGAGTCCTGGCACGTCAAGTTCGGCTCCCGAGGGCACGCTCACCTTCGTGCGCGCAGACGGCAGCTTCAGGGCGCTGCGGATCGATTCGACCGATGCCACCGCCGTGTTGACGGCGCGGGCGGTGATTCCGACAATGACTGCGGATGCTCCGGCAACAGCCGCGAGGACGAAGAAGCGCCGGCGATCCATTCCTGTCGGCCTGGGATCGGGGTCGGTTTCCGCACTATTCGTCGCGGCGCCTGGGACGGCGACGCCCGTCGCCCGCCACATCTTCAGGCGACGGGTGAGCATCACGAGGATGAAGGACCCGACAATCGTGCCGAGCGCCGGTGGTAGAAAAGCGAGTGCCGTCATGCCTGCGCGAGTGACGATCGCCGCGGTCGAGAGAGCACCGGCGATCACCAGCGCGATGACTCCGAGGGGCGGACGCAAGAACTGCAGGATGCCCGAAATCGCCGAGGCAATCAGCACCGCGAGGCCGAGCCCGGCCAGCAGAGCGATCTTGTCGTACTCGCCGAAAGCGGCAATCGCGAACTCTTTGAACGGCTGCGGAACGATGTCGATCACGAAGCCGCCCACCGCGAGGACGGGGCTCGCGGCACGTGCGAAAATCAGCGCAAACAACTCCGCTGTCGCCAGGAAAACACCCCCGCTGATCACGCCGACGAGCGCGGCCCACAGGATGAATCGTCTCGGACTGCTGTGTTTGGCCACGGCCTTCTCCTCTGTCACCGATGCGGGTGTTCTCCCACGTTCTTCGGAGCCGAGAGGCGATCGGATGTATCTCGGTCAGACCTTGACGATGCGCGGCGGAGGCGGGTCCAGCTGCCGCCGCGGCACTCCGTGAGCTTCGCGGTGCAGCCGCTCCATGCGACTGTCGAGCTCGGCGGCGGCATCCGCAGCATCCGACAGGCTCTCGACGAGGTGATCGGGCACCTGATTGGAGAACTTGTAATAGATCTTGTGCTCGAGGCTGGCCCAGAAGTCCATCGCGATGGTGCGGAACTGCACCTCGACCGGCACCGAGATGGGCCCGGTCGATAAGAACACCGGCACCTCGATGATCGCGTGCAGGCTCTTGTAGCCGTTCGGCTTCGGATTGGCGATGTAATCCTTGACGATGCGCACGGTGATGTCATCCTGCTGAGTGAGCAGATCGAACAGCTGATACACGTCGGCGACAAAGCTGCAGGTCACGCGAACACCGGCGATATCGGTGATCTCTTCACGGATGCGATGGAAGTCAGGATCTTCGATGCCGCGACGCGCGACCTTCTCGACAATGCTGTCCGGCGTTTTCAGCCGACTCTTCACATGCTCGATCGGGTTATATGCGTGATCGTGCGTGAACTCGTCGCGCAGGATCGAGATTTTCGTCTCGACCTCGCGCATGCCGAATTCATACTCGCGCAGGAACCGTTGGAACTCGTCCCGCAGCTCTTTGGCTTCGTTGATGGTGGCTTCGGTGACGTCAATGGTCGTCATAGGAATGACGTTACGCGTTCGTGTTCAGAACCGGCTGTGCGTTCGCGCGTAGCGGATGCCGAGCTTCTCCCGCCGCGAACGATCCGCGCCCGCCCGCCAGAGTTCACGGCTCCTCCTAGGGTGGGAGA
This sequence comes from Microbacterium sp., assembly GCA_003524435.1. GTDB lineage: Bacteria > Actinomycetota > Actinomycetes > Actinomycetales > Microbacteriaceae > Microbacterium. Next base: position 5,736 of record DQHP01000117.1, on the reverse strand, counting down.
ATGATCGATCCGCAGCGCAGCGATCCCTGGCCGATCCGCACCTCGCGGCTCGGCATCCGCCGCTGCACGCCAGAAGACCTCGACGCACTGTGGGAGTTCCGGCGCATCCCCGAGGTCAACCACTGGCTCGGCGTCGCGCCCGCCACTCTCGAGGAGTTCCGCGAGCGCTATCTCGATCCCGACCGCCTCCCGGCCACGTTCGTCATCGAGCTGCTGCCAACCTCCGACACGAATCGGACGGTGATCGGCGACCTCATGGTGCGCATCCAAGACGCGTGGGCGCAGCTCGAAGTCGCCGACGATGCCAAAGGGGTGCAGGCCGAACTCGGTTGGGCGCTCGACCCGGCGTTCGTCGGCCACGGCTACGCCACAGAAGCAGTCAGGGCCGCGATCGACGTGTGCTTCGGCCCGCTGGCTCTGTACCGCGTGCACGCCGGATGCTTCGCCGCCAACGAGCCATCTTGGCGGCTCATGGAGCGGATCGGGATGCGCCGCGAGGAGTTCAGCCGTAAGACCGCCCTGCACCGCTCGGGCGAATGGATGGACGGGATGAACTACGGCCTCCTCGCCGAAGAGTGGCGGACGAACTAACGCCGCGAACCCGGCCGATGTGAGCATCTCGCATGCATCGCCCCCTCAGCCGTAGGGAAAACGTGAGGATTGTGGCCGCGGCGCCCGCACCGGAGTTGTATCGACTCTTGTGCTCGACATCATCTACCTCGCGCTGACTTTCGCGCTCTTTGCCCTCGTCGCTCTGATCGCGAAGGGGGTGGAAGAGACGGGCCCACGCGCCCGAGGCTCCGACCAGCGCGAAGCGATGGGTGGAGAGGCATGGGGATGATCGCCTTCGAGATCGCCGCCGTGACTCTTGCCGTCGCCGCGATCATCTACCTCGTCGTCGCTCTTATTGCGCCGGAGAAGTTCTGATGGATGCCACGATCTGGTTCGGCGTCCTCCAGGCCGCGACGCTCGTCGCCGTCCTCGTGCTCCTGTATCGCCCGCTCGGTGACGGCATCGCGCACGTGTACTCCTCGGCACGCGACCTGCGTGTCGAGCGCGGCATCTACCGTCTCATCGGCGTCGACTCCTCCTCTGAGCAGACCTGGCGCGCCTATGCGCGCAGCGTGCTCACCTTCTCCCTCGTCGGCTTCCTCCTGGTCTACGGACTGCAGCGCCTTCAGGCGTTCCTGCCGCAGTCGCTCGGGCTCCCTGCCGTGCCCGAGGGCCTCGCCTTCAACACTGCCGCATCATTCGTGGCCAACACGAACTGGCAGTCCTACTCACCCGAGCAGACGATGGGCTACGTCGTGCAGCTCGCCGGTCTCACGGTGCAGAACTTCGTCTCGGCGGCCGTGACCGTCGCGCATCCACTGCACGCGATCGCCCTCGCGCTCTACGTCATCATCGCCATCCTGGTCAGCCTGATCGTCGACCAGGCTGCCCGCCGCGCACGATCCGCTCAACGCGCGACGGCAGAGGCCGAATTACTCGCGTCCATCGCCGGCAACGTTCTGCGTGGCGAGAACGCGGCACTCGCCATCGTCACCCGCACCAGAGAGGCTTTCGCTCTGAGCGGCGTGCGTCTCATCGCGCCAGACGGGGAGGTCATTGCCAGAGACGGGGAACCGCTGCGCGACGGCCGCGCCACCACGATTCCGGTCGGCCGTCGCAGCGACGACAAACCCCGTGCGTTCCTGGAGTTGCATGGCGGCCCCCTCGACACCCCGTCGCGCCGACTGCTGGATGTGATCGTGGCGCAGTTGTCGGCTGCCATCGAACACACCGATCTCAGCGCGACCGCCCGAGAAGCGGAAGCGCTCGTCGAGACGGATGTGGTGCGCAGTGCCCTCCTGTCTGCTGTGAGCCATGATCTGCGCCGTCCGCTGGCCGCCGCCGTCGCCGCGATAGGGGGATTGCGCGGGGCTCATCAGCTCTCAGCATCCGATCGTGAAGAGCTGCTCGCGACCGCAGACGAGTGCCTGGCGATGCTGTCGACGCTCGTCACCGATCTGCTGGACGTGAGCCGCGTGGAGGCGGGGGTGCTCGCGGTGTCTTCGACGCACGTGGACGCGGCCGGCAGCATCCTGGCGGCGCTCGACGAGCTCTCTCTCGGCCCCTCCGATGTCGAACTCGCGCTCGACCCCGAGCTTCCCGCACTGCATGCGGATCCGGTGTTGCTTCAGCGCGTACTCGTGAATCTGCTGACCAACGCCTTCCGGCATTCCCCTGAGGGCCAGCACATAATCGTGTCAACGAGCCGCCTGGGCGAGCGGGCCGAGCTGCGCATCATCGATCGAGGAGCTGGTGTTCCGCCCGAACGCCAGCGCAGCATCTTTCAGCCGTTCCAACGCTTCGGAGACACCGACAACACCACCGGCCTCGGACTGTGCCTTGCCCTCTCGAAGGGTTTCACCGAAGGAATGGGCGGTAGCCTGACACCGGAAGACACCCCCGGCGGCGGCCTGACCATGGTCATCTCCCTACCGCTGGCGGCAGAGTCACTGGCGGATGAAAAGGAACCGGAATGAAGCTCCTCATCGCCGACGACGACCCACAGATGGTGCGAGCCCTGCGGATCACCCTCGCCGCGCACGGCTACGAGGTGGTGGCCGCAACCGACGGCGCAGCCGCGATCGCCGCCGCCGCGCAGACGCATCCGGACATCATCCTGCTGGACCTCGGGATGCCTCGGCTTGACGGGATCGAAGTAATCCATGCCGTCCGCGGCTT
>DQHP01000117.1:0-2937 GCA_003524435.1 Microbacterium sp. | reverse complement strand
TTACGAAACCGTTTCAGATCGACGAACTGCTCGCCAGGCTGCGCGCGCTCTCCCGTCGCACGGCGCCCGCTTCAGGCGAATCGGTCGTGCGATTCGGCGACGTCGTGATCGACCTGGCCGCGAAAGTCGTGACGCGCGCCGGCGCGAGGGTGCACCTGACGCCGACCGAGTGGCGGATGCTTGAGCACCTCGCTCGCAACCCCGGCGCGCTCGTGACTCGTCAGGATCTACTGAAGGGGATCTGGGGCAGCGAGCAGATCTCGGACTCGGGTTACCTTCGCCTCTACATGTCGCAGCTGCGCAAAAAACTTGAGGCGGTGCCTGCGACGCCTGTGCATCTGCTTACCGAGACGGGAATGGGATACCGGCTGGTGCTCTGACTCACGCGTTGCGCGAGCGCCTCAGTGCCTCACGCCCACCAACGCCGCCTCGGTACGCGTCGCGACCCCGAGCTTGCGCAGGATCGCGGAAACGTGCACGCTCGCGGTCTTCGCACTGATGAAGAGGCGCTCGCCAATCTGCTTGTTGCTGAGCCCTTCGGCCACGAGCTCGAGCACCTGTCGCTCACGGCCGGTGAGCTCGAGCTCACTGGCTGAGCGATCGCTGCTGGCGGCGATCCCGCTCGCCCTGCCGAAGGCCGCGATGCTCTCTCGAAGCGGCACATGTCCGATTGCCACCGCCACCGTCGCAGCATCCGCCAGCACAGTCTGAGCCTCGCCTCTCTCACCTGTTTGAACGAGCACCCGTGCCAGTTCGAGACGGGTGACGCCGCGCATGATCGCAGGGACATCGCGCTCCTCGGAGGCGTCGATCGCCACACGCAGGGCGTCGATCGACGGGTCGAGTAGCGCGTCGAACATCGTCGTCCAGCCGTCGGCACGCACAGTCGACGGCACCTCGGCCCAGAGCTGGCGGATCGCCGATACCCCCGCGTCGACGTCCTGGCCAGATGCGCGTACCTCGGCGACGAGCCAGCCTGACTCAAGCAACAGCCGATACGCGTGCAGCAGCACGAAACCCTTGTCTTCGGTCATTGCGACGACGGCGTCCAGAGCCTCAGACCAGTGTCCGCGGGCGACGGCGAGCGCGATCTCGTCCTCGACGATCCGGTACCACGCCTGCCGTTCGAGCTCGCCGGTGCGGTGCAGCGACGGCATCCATTCTTCGCGCAGGCGCTCAACTTCGTCTACCTTGCCCTGCCATGCGAGGACACGGATCCGAGTGAGAACGACATACTGGTCATTGAGCACCTGGGGCCTGCCAATCGGCACAGCCGACAGCCGCGACTTCGCGGCGTCGATATCGCCGAGTGTGAGCAGCGGCTCAACCGTGTTCTGCACCAGAAGCGCGCCGGAGGAGCGTTCGACGCCCAGCTCGCGCGCTCTCGCAACCCCGGCTTCGGCCACCTCGACGGCCTCGCGGTGTCTGCCGAGCAGCGCCAGCATGTCGGAGTAGTTGACGTAATAGCGCAGTTCTGCGCCGCCGTTGCTGCGGGGGGCGAGCCGTGCCGCTTCGCGGAAATCGGCAAAGGCGTCGTCGAGTTGGCCCAGGTATGTCCGACAGGTGCCGCGGAGGTTGTGGGCGACCGAGCTCTCACGCACGTCACCGGCGCGAGTCGTGATCTCGAGCGCCTGAGTCGCAGTGATGATCGCCTCGCGCGGCATCGATGCGAGCATGTACTTTCCGGCCAGGCTGTTGAGGAGCGTCGCGTGCAGCTGGTCGTCATCGACAGCCCGATCGACGATTTCGAGGGCCTCGAGGAACAGTTCCATCGCTCCTGGCAGCCCCAGATTCGCCAGGAACAGGCCCTTGTCGCGCAGCAGTCGCGCGTGCTCGGCGGGTTCGGTGCTTTCATCGACCTCTGCCAGAGCGCGCTCGGCGACGGTCAGGGCGCGCTCAGCCTCGCCGGCATTGCGCAGGAGTGAGCCAAGCTGCCGCATCAACCGCACGTGCGACAGCTCGATTGTGGTTTCGGCATTCGGAACCTGCTCCCATAGCTCGAGCGCGAGCTCGCCGAATCGGGCCGCGCTCGCGAATGCGAACCGGGACTTGGCCTCCTGCATCGCAGCGACGGAGGCGACCAGTGCGCGATCCGGCACCTGGGCGAGCCGCCAGTGATGGGCGAGCGAGGAGCGGTCGCATCGGTCGAGCGAAGCTGCTCGTTTCTCAAGAGTCTCAGCGTACATATGGTGCAGTCGGGCGCGTTCCCCTGGTAGTAGATCGTCATGCACCGCTTCGCGCAGCAACGCGTGCCGAAATGCGTATTGATCGTCGTCGACGGAGAGGATGCCACCTCGCACCGCCACCCGAATGGCGTCGTCGAAGCGTTCGTCTGAGAGGTGTACGAGCTCGGCGAGCAGGGAGTGCGACAGCATCCCCTCGGCACCGGACGCGACGCGGACGACGTGCCGAGCATCGTCGTCGAGTTGGTCGAACCGCACGAGCAGCATGTCTCGCAACGATTCAGGAAGCGGACCGGCTGCACAACACGCCACCTCTTCGATGAAGAACGGCACGCCCTCGGCGCGCTCCATCAGACGCTCGAGCGCAGCGTCGCTGAGCGCACCGACGGTGAGCTGTTCGACCAGCTGTCGCGTCGCCGCCCCATCCAGACGCTGCAGAGGAAGGCGTTCGATGACCCGCGCGCGCGTCGTCTCGGCGATGAATCGACTCACGGCGTCGCCGCGTCGTACGTCATCGCTACGGCAGGTGATGAGCATGAGCACGCGGCCGGACTGCAGCGTGCGCAGCAGGAAGGAGAGCATGCCGAGCGTGGAATCGTCGGTCCAGTGCAGGTCTTCGATCACGATGAGTTGCGGCGCACGTTCGGCCGCCGCCTCGATCAACGTCACGACCGCGCCGCGCAGCGCGTCTGGACTCGTGCGCTCCCGTTGGGTCGCGCCGTCACCGAGCTCGGGGACGAGTATGCGCAGCGCG
>DQHP01000051.1 GCA_003524435.1 Microbacterium sp. | reverse complement strand
GGCGCAGCAACGCGGCAGGTCAGGGCGCGGTGCGCTCGTTCTTTACCAGCGCGCCCGCGGTGATGAACGCGAGCGCCGCGGCGATCTGCGCCACTGTCCAGCCCACGCCGCTGAAGCCGAAGGGAAAGACCGGGTTCCACAGCACGGCGATCGCGACGAAGACGATCGTCCACCACCACTGTCCTGCCTGCCAGGCGAACCACGCGACGATCACCGCGAGAATCGCGACGACGAACAGAATGATGGTGGCGACAATCCCCTCGGTAAAAAGCGGGGAGAGGAAGAGTGCGATTGCCGCAAGCAGGCCGGGGGCGAGTGCATTGCGCTGCAACTGCGGGGCGGAGGAAGTCATGCTTCTATCTTCCCGCACTTCCAGTTTACCTGCGGGGTGGGGGCTTGCGGCAAGGCCCCCTCGCTAGCGCATACTGGTCGATCGTGCGCGCCGAGCCGCCGGCGCCGCGATCGGATCGGAGCCCTCGTGAATCTGCCCATCGTCAGCGCTTTCCGCCTGCCAAAAACCCTCGCCCACAAGGCCACTACGGCGCTCACCGTCCGCGACGACGAGCGCTTCGCCGAAATTGCTGAGACCGTTCGTCGCGGCGTCGCAGACACTTCCGCACGATTGGATCGCTTGCTTAGCGCTCCCAGCGGCGTCGGCGGAGCAGCGGTAGAGCGTGACCTTGAAATACACCGATTGAATGCGCGACTGAGCATGCTGCGCCGCTATGGCATCGACATGTGCCTCGGACGCATCGTCACTGACGCTGGCGAGCACATCTATATCGGCCGCCTCGGCCTGACCGGCGCAGACGGCCAACAACTGCTGGTGGACTGGCGCGCTCCTGCGGCTGAGCCGTTCTTCGGCGCGACGCACGGCGATCCGATGGGGCTTATCAGCCGCCGCCGCTTCCGCTGGAGCGGCGGGCTCATCAGCGACTATTGGGACGAAGCATTCACTCCTGAGGCGCTGGCTGCCGGCGGGGCGCTCGATGACCAGTCTTCGTTCATTGCCAGTCTGGGCTCGTCACGTTCGCCGCGCATGCGTGACGTGCTTGCGACGATCCAAGCGGATCAAGATGCCATCATTCGCGCGGGCTCGGAGGGGACCCTCGTCGTCGACGGCGGCCCTGGCACGGGCAAAACCGTCGTGGCGCTTCACCGCGCGGCATACCTGCTGTACTCCGACAAACGCATTTCACGCGGGAGCGGCGGCGGTGTTCTCGTCGTCGGACCGCACGACCCTTATCTCGCCTATGTGGATGATGTGCTGCCGAGTCTGGGCGAAGACCGTGTGCAGACCTGCACTCTGCGCGATCTCACGCCCGAAGGCCGCACCGCCCCGGCAGAAGTCGATGCGGAGGTGTCGTTGCTGAAATCCTCGGGCCGGCTCGTCGATGCGGTCGCGGCAGCCGTGCGCCTCTTCGAACAGCCACCGTCACAGGCAATGGTCGTCGAGACGCCGTGGGCGGAGATGCGCGTGCGCGCGGCTGATTGGGAGGAGGCTTTCGACACCGACACGGATGCCGGACACAACGAAGCTCGTGACGAGGTATGGAACACGCTGCTGGAGATCCTTCTCGATCGGTTCGCCGCTCAGATTACTCGCGCTCAGCTGCGCCGTGTGCTCGCCCAGAACAGCGCACTCGCTCAGGCGTTCACCCAGGCCTGGCCGCTGCTCGATGCCGCAGCACTTGTGGCTGCTCTGTGGAGCAACCCGGATTTTCTGCAGCGATGCGCGCCGTGGCTGACCTCGAAGGAGGTGCGGATGCTGCAACGCGAAGAAGCTGCCGCGTGGACAACATCCGATCTTCCATTTCTCGACGCGGCGCGACTGCTCATCGGCGACGCGAATATCAGCAGGATCCGCCGCGAACGTGAACGAGCAAAAGCCGCCGAACGGGAGTACCGCGCGGACGTCGCTGATTCGCTGGACGATGCCTCCGGTGATGATCTCGGACTCATGTCGATGTTGAGCGGTGAGGATGTCCAGAACAGCCTCGACGACGACAGCGCACTGCCTCGTGCTCATCGCGACGCGCTCGCGGGCCCCTTTGCGCACATCATCGTCGACGAAGCGCAGGAACTTACGGATGCGCACTGGCGGATGCTACTGCGCCGCTGCCCATCGCGCAGTTTCACTATCGTCGGTGACCGCGCCCAGGCTCGACACGGATTCATTGAGTCATGGGAAGAGCGGCTTGAACACGCAGGACTCAAGGACGTCCTGGTCGCCTCTCTCACGGTCAACTACCGCACGCCGGAAGAGATCATGGCAGAAGCGGAACCGGTCATCCGCGCGGCACTCCCCGACGCCAATGTGCCCACGTCGGTGCGCTCCAGCGGTGTTGCGGTGCGACGCGCAGCACTCAACAAGCGCGACGAGATCATCGCCGCCTGGCTGAGCGAGAACGACGATGGCACCGCCTCTGTGATTGGGGATCCGAGCTTCACCGCGACCGAGCGCGTGCGGTCGCTGACACCAGAGCTGTCGAAAGGGCTGGAATTCGACCTGGTGGTGCTGGTCGAACCGGACAGCTTCGGCACGGGCATTGAGGGGGCGGTGGACCGCTACGTGGCCATGACCCGTTCCACGCGCGAACTGGTCGTGTTGGCGTAGCGGTTCAGCTGGCGGGTGGGAAATGGGGAATCTGCTTCGGCCGCATCGATCGCGGTTGCACGCCGGCGATGACTGCAGCATCCAGATCCGCGAGCAGTTCGTCGAGGTCGCGGTAGCGCGAACGTGTGGGACAGGGACTGCGCAGCCACAGCACCTCAAGAGTGCCGAGCTCGTTGCGATCAACGTAGGCGATGAGACGTTCGGCGTCGGAGTAGTCGCGGGCTCGATCGCATATTCGCCAGGCGCTACGGCCCAGCGGCACGACTTCCCATGCGGATGCGGGTTTCGGAGGCTCTGGCGCTGTCATCGTCATAATGCTTTACCTCCGGTGACCGGCAGAATAGCGCCGGACACATACGATGATTCGCCGGATGCGAGATAGACATACGCGCCAGCGAGTTCGGCAGGCTGGCCCGCACGGCCCAGCGGCGTGTCAGCGCCGAAAGTGCGCACCTTCTCCTCGTCCCATCCCGTGCCGGGAATCAACGGCGTCCAGATAGGCCCGGGAGCGACGGCGTTGACGCGGATGCCGAGCGGACCTGCCTCTTCGGCGAGCGCCTTGACGAAGGCCACCTGCGCGGCCTTGGTCATCGCGTAATCGATGAGACCCGGTGATGGGTTGAAGGATTGGATGGATGCCGTGACAATGATGCTGGCACCTGGTTCAAAGTCAGGGAAAGCCGCTCGCGCCGAGAACAAGAGTCCTTCGAGATTCGTCTGGAAGACGCGACGCATCTCATCGGTGCGAAGGCTCGCGAAACCGTCGATGTCGTGCTGATAACCCGCATTGAGAACGAGGGTGTCGAGCCCGCCCAGCGCCTGGCGCGCTTCTGTCACCGTTCGGATGGCGAAGTCTTCGTCGCGGAGGTCGCCCGCGAGGCTCATCCCTGTGCGGCCAGCTTCGCGAACAAGCTTGAGCGTGTCGTCGGCGTCGGCCTGTTCTTCAGGCATGTGCGCGATGGCGACGTCTGCGCCCTCACGAGCGAATGCGATCGCGACAGCTCGACCGATTCCAGAATCACCCCCGGTGATCAGAGCCCGACGCCCGGAGAGCCGGTCATGACCTACGTAGCTGGACTCGCCGTGATCGGGCTCGGGGCGCATCCGCGATGTCTGTCCCGGTTGGCTCTGAGTCTGACCGGGAAATTCGTCATCGTGGTGTGCGTGTCGTGGGTCAACGGTGTTATCTGTCATCCTGTTCGTCCCTCTGGAATTCGATGATGTGAGCTTGACTCTCTGCTACGTCGCAGCTTCTGCCAAGGGGGTTGACACTTCTGCGCGAGCCATTAACACTCATGACGCAACACCAACGAAGGGATTCGAATGAGTGATGTGACGATCCTGGCCCCGTCGCCGACGCTGACAGTGACGGTGGAAGATCACCCGCAAGGGTCCGAGATTCATGTGCATGCCGGCGGGCAGGGCGTCTGGCAGGCGCGCATGCTCCAGAGGCTTCAGGCATCTGTGACGATGTGCTGCGTCCTCACCGGTGAAGTCGGTCGCACGCTTCGCCACCTTTTAGAGGATGAGGGGATTACCGTCGTCGCTCTGGAGCGGGAAGGGCGCGGCTCCGCCTATTTGCACGATCGAAGAGAGGGCAAGCGCGTAGTGATCGCCGAGGAGGAGGGCGATCCGATCGGACGCCATGACCTGGACGATCTCTACGGCGCCGTACTGCACACCAGCGCCGATTCCCATGCTGTGCTGCTGAGCGGGCCGGCCGGAGAGAACACCGTCCCCGCCGACATCTATCGGCGGCTGTCGATCGACCTGAGGGGCACGGGCACGAAGGTAGTCGCTGACCTCTCCGGAGAGCGACTGCGCGCGGTCGTGGACGGCGGTGTCGATGTCCTCAAAGTCAGTCACGAAGAGCTGAAAGCCGACGGGCTGATAGAGGAGACCTCGGTGCCGGAGATCATTCGGGCTATGCGTCAACTCCGCTCCGATGGCGCACGATCGGTGATCGTCACACGCTCATCGGCGCCGCTGCTACTGGCCGACGAGGATGGGGTGATCGAAGTATCGCTCCCCCGGTTCGAAGAGACCGAGACCCGCGGCGCTGGCGACTCTCTCACCGCCGGTGTCGTCGCCGGGCTGACGCAGGGAGAGAGTCTGCGCGATGCCATCAGCATGGGTGCCGCCGCCGGCGCACTCAACGTGACCAGACACGGTCTAGGCACCGGAGATGCCGAGTCGATCACGCGGTTGAGGGAACGCGTCCGAATCCGCGCCCTTCCCGGCCTCGATCCGCACGGAACGATCGACAACGGCCGAATGAGTCCCGACGATCTGGCAGGCCTGGCAGACATTGCAGGACCCGACGCTGCCGCAGCGGAGGAGACATCATGAGCCGCGTGCTAATCACCAACGACGATGGCATTGAGGCCCCCGGGCTGTGCGCGCTCGCCGAATCCGCCGTGCGCGCAGGTCTTGAGGTCACAATCGCCGCACCGGCTGCGCAGTCAAGCGGTTCGAGTGCTTCGATCATGGCAACGGAAACGGATGGTCGCATCGAGGTCGAACGGCGCACGCTCGCCGCTCTGCCGGATGTGACGGCGTTCGCCGTCCACGGCGGCCCGGGACTGATCGCTTTGATCGCCGCACGCGGCGCCTTCGGCGAACCAGCGGACGTCGTGCTGTCGGGAGTGAACCACGGTGCGAATGTGGGCCGTGCCATTCTGCATTCGGGTACCGTCGCCGCAGCGCTCACGGGCGCTCTCAACGGCGCACGGGCTATGGCGGTCTCGCTGGATGTGGGGATGGACCCCGAGCAGTTTCGCTGGGCCGCGGCGGCCGACGCCGCCGTCAATCTGCTTCCCGAGCTGATGGCGCGTGAGGCGGGCACGACGATCAACGTCAACGTGCCGAACATCGATCAGCCCCGTGGCATCCGAGAGTCGCCGCTGGCACCCTTCGGAATCGTGCAGATGGCCCTCGCTGAGAAGGACGACCGCTATGTGCGCCTCGCCGTGGAAGAGCTGCCCCTTGTCGCCACGGACAACAGCGATGCCGCCTCTCTCGCTGCCGGGTGGATCACCGTCACCGGCATCGATTCTGTCACCGAGCGACGACTCGATCTCGCACTCAGCTAACCGGTGGCGTGGTGCTCTCGCTCGTGGGGTCTTCTGCTGTTTCTGCCGGTTCGGGCACAAGGTAAAGCCCTGCGGGAGCGTTCGCAGTGAAGGCGAGCGCATCGACCCAGGCCCTGTTGATGGCGGGCTGACGGCCACCGTAGTACTTGTAGACGATCGAGCTGCCCGGGTGCACCCATACTGTCGTGCGTCCTCCGCCGACACTTGCGTCTTCACGCCAGCTGAAGGCGAACGGCTCGCCTCGGCGCAGCTTGGCACTGACGACGAGTTGAATGTGCGTCAGTGCACGGTCTTCGATTTCGACCTTGACGCCGCCCTCGTAGATGAATTTGCCCATGTGCGTATGCTCCTTTTTCGCATATCCATCCGCATGCTGTTTTCTAAAACTCCCCCATTGCGTAGCCTAATCGCATGGGCATGATTTACTACGGCGCAGACACCGAACCGATCCATGTCGAAGACCGCGCGCTCGCACATTTGAAGGTGGTCATTGCTACCAAGCTTCGCCGCAATGAGAGCTTCACACTGTCGTGGAACCATCCCGAAGGCGATGCCCCTGGACGCTCGACGATCTGGCTGCATCCTTCCATTCCCTTGCGCTTCGTGTTCGATACGGCCCAGCCACCGACGCTCGTGCCGGAGTGGACCAGCGCGATGGCCAACTCCGCCAACTCCAGCGGTGGAATCACGATGGTGACAGAAGATATGCTCAGCGCCGCGGACGAAGCCGCCGACGCCTAAGCCCTGAACATAGGAGCACCATCGGGTCAACCCCCTCCGTCTCAGCCATCGAACCGCGCTAGCTTCGAGGCGAGAGCACACGGAAGGGTTGATCACGATGGCTGAACCTCAGGGATATGAACCGACCACCACCCACGCCGAATGGGGCGCCGGAGACCCGCATCTGCGCATCACGCGCGACGGCGAGCGCTTCGTCTTCCATCTCGAGGCCGACGAAGTACGCGTCGGATCAGCGGAAGGCAATGAGCTCCGGCTCGCCGATACCGACCCCGTGCACGCCACGATCAGCCACGATAAACGCGACGAGTACGTCCTCACGTTGCACGGCGCGGGTGAGATGAACGCGAATCCACGCACCGCGGAAACGGGTTCTGGCGTCGGCGCCGATTCAGGAACGAACGACACGTCTGAGATCCTCCGCACGGGCGCGCACTTCACCGCAGGACCCTGGACTCTCGTTTTCGGCCGTGAGGAGTTCGCCGATCACGGACGCCCCTTCGGCGGACGCGAAGGCGGCGAGCTCGATGACCAGGCGCCGCAGCCGGTTCGTCCTGACTACACCGGAGAGGGTGTGGAACCCGACACCGGTCTTGAAGTCAAGGACGGCTGACGGGCGCACGATTGCGGCTGTCAAGCCCCTTCTAAAAGGATGGACAATCCGCCTAGCGTCACAACAAACATGAGCAATCAGAGAGGAAGAGATCATGACGCTCATCCGCGACATCATGACGACAGCCCCACGATGCATCGGCGAGAACGATTCGCTCAGCATTGCGGCGGAGGTCATGTCTGAACTCGATGTCGGTGCCCTCCCGATCTGTGGCGAAGACAAGAAGCTGAAGGGCATGCTCACTGATCGTGACATCGTTGTGCGTGCTATCGCCACAGGGCTTGATCCTGAAAGCACGCCCGCACGGGCGCTCGCCGCCGGAAAGCCGGTGACAGTCGAGGCTTCAGCGGACGTGAACGTCGCGTTGGAGCGGATGCAAAAGCATCAGGTGCGGCGGCTCCCTGTGATCGACGATCACCTTCTGGTGGGCATTATTAGCCAGGCCGACGTCGCGCGCGCACTATCGGCGGAGGCCACCGGAGTCACCGTCGAGAGCATCTCGCAGTAAGCGATTGAAGAATGGCATCTACGCAGCTCGACATCGAACACCTGAGCCAGGTTGCCCGCGCCCGAAACCTGCGCATCGCCGTAGTCGAATCCCTCACCGCGGGCGGCGTCGCTCACGCAGTCGGTTCAGGCGAAGCAGCAAGTGAGTGGTTTGCGGGCGGAATTATCGCTTACATGACTGATGTCAAGCAACATCTGTTGGGCGTCGCTCCCGGTGTGGATCCGTGTTCTGCGGAATGTGCTGAACAGTTGGCGGCAGGCGGGCTGGAACTGTTCGCTGCTGACGTCTGTATCTCGACCACGGGAGTCGGGGGCCCCGAGCCAGCCGGTGAGCACCCCGCGGGAACTGTGTACTTGGGGTGGGCCGTGGATCATGTTCGCGGCCACCTGCACCTGCAACTGCAGGGAGAACCAGAAGTGGTGCTCGACGACACTGTCGATGCAGCCGTACATCTGCTCTTGGCGCGCGCGCAGGAGCTGCACCCCGCAGCTCCCCGCCACGACCCAGCGCTGCCCACACACGTCAATTGAACGGAACCAACGACGACAAAAGGAGACGATCATGCCTCGTAACGCGAATTCGCGACTGAAGGACCCGGAGCTCTATGAAGAACTCCGTGATGATGGCGCTTCCAAAGAGAAGGCTGCCCGAATCTCGAATGCGACCGGCGGCACGAAGAAAGGTCGCTCCGAGGTCGGCCGTCGCGGCGGAAAAGCCGGTGACTACGACGACTGGACAGTTGATGAGTTGCGCAAACGTGCGAAGGAACTCGGACTGACTGGTTATTCGAAAAAGCGCAAGGCCGAGCTGATCGAAGCGCTCAGAAACCATTGAGCGCCTCCGGCGGCCCCGACGAGATACCAAATCCATCGAACAGACGGAAGTGATTATTATGGAAACGGATACGAAGCTGAGCGCTCTCACGATCACGTGCACGCTCAAGCCATCACCTGCCGAGTCCAGCTCGGAAGTGATGGCGCAACAGATCACGACGTTCTTCAGCGCGCACGGTATCAGCGCCGAAACAGTGCGAGCCGTCGATCACAAGATCCTCCCGGGCGTGGACAAAGACATGGGCGAGGGAGATGAATGGCCCGCGCTGCGACAGAAGGTCTTGGATGCCGACATAGTGGTGCTGTTGACTCCGACATGGCTCGGACAGCATTCCAGCGTCGCCCAACGCGTGCTCGAGCGTCTCGATGCTGAGTTGAGCGAGACGGATGACAAGGGTCGACCGATCCTGTTCGACAAGGTGGCTGTTGCCGGTGTCGTGGGCAACGAGGACGGCGCTCACCACATCGTCGGAATTTTCTATCAAGCCTTGAATGATGTTGGCTTCACCCTGCCTGCTCAGGGATGCGTCTACTGGAACGGTGAGGCGATGCACACCACCGACTACAAGGATCTGGGTCAGACGCCTGAAGCGGTCAGCACGTCTATGAGCACGGCGCTAATGAACGCGGTCCATCTGGCGAGACTGCTGCGAGAGAGCGCCTACCCCTCGGCGCCCTGACATTACATGGGCTCAGAGGAAGGAAAAACAATGGCGGAAGCGATGTCGGCTGACTTCATGACACCGTTGTGGAAGGTTGATCGTACGACTCCTGCTGGCACGCCATTCGATGCGGGAGGACGACATGACGTCATCGTCGTCGGCGCGGGGCTCACTGGCCTGGCCACCGCCCTCATGCTCACGCGTAAGGGGCTCGACGTCGCCGTGGCCGATAGCGGCGAAGTAGCAGAGCTTGCAACGGGTGCGAACACGGGAAAGGTCTCGCTCTTGCAGGGCGGGCGTTTGGCGGCGATCCGACGACAGCATCCCGCCTCGCTCGTGCGCGCGTACGTCGACGCCAACCGGGCCGGTATGCAGTGGCTGACGACGTTTGCCGATGCTTTCGGCGTCCCGTACGCCCGGCGCACCGACCATTCTTATGCGCAGAGCCCCGAGGCTCTGGACGCGGTGCAAGAACAACATGATGCTGCACAGGAAGCGGGACTGCCGACTCGGATGCTCACCGCTGCAGAGCTGTCGGGGGCGCCGTTCCCGATCAAGAGCGCCGTCGCACTCGATGACCAAGTGACGATTGACCCCGTGCTCGTCGCACAGGCGCTGGTCGAGGCGCTGCTCGCCGCGGGCGGCACGCTGCACACGGGCATCCGCGTGACCGGCGCGCATGCGCTGCCTGAGCCACGCGTCGATACTCCCTCCGGGCCGCTGTTCGCGAAGCACATCGTGCTCGCAACCGGAACGCCGATCATTGACCGTGGTCTCTACTTCGCAAAGGTTCGCGGGCTGCGCTCGTACTGCGTGTCATTTCGGGTACCTGGCGACGTGCTCGAGCACACCTTCATCTCCGTCGATGACCCGACGCGCTCGATTCGTCCCGTGTCGGATGCCGATGGGCCTCGTGGCGCCGCACGGCTCATCGTGGGCGGCAACGGCCATCCGGTCGGCCGCTCTGACGGCGAAACTGCGGCGACCGATGATCTCATCTCCTGGACCAAGGAGCATTTTCCGGGAGCCGAGGAGAGCCACCGCTGGTCGGCTCAGGACTACGAGTCGCATAATCTGATCCCGTTCGTCGGCGCCATGCCACGGGGGCTCGGACGCATCCGCTTTGCGACCGGCTACGCCAAGTGGGGTCTGTCAAATGCTCCGGCCGCCGCGCTGCGACTGACCGCCGAGATCCTCGGCGTCGACCGTGCGGCTCGACCGAGGTGGATGTCCACGATCGGCACGCGGTTGACGGTGCCATCCGATATTGGTCGAGGAGCCGCCGAGAGTGGCCGAGTCGCGGCCGAGCTCGCAACCGGGTGGGCTGATGCCGAGAGCCGAGCAGTTCCCGTTGTTCGACCGAGCGAAGGCAGCGGTGTCGTCGCCAACCGGGCGGGGCGGCCCGTTGGCATCTCGACCGTCGACGGTGTCACCCGTGGTGTCAGCGCAGTATGTACTCACCTCGGTGGAGTGCTCGACTGGAACGATGCCGAATGCACCTGGGACTGTCCGCTGCACGCCTCGCGCTTCGCGCCGGACGGTACCCGAATCGAAGGGCCCGCGCTGCGGGATCTGAAGAAGCTGCAGTGATCACCGAGGCACGGGCGGGCCATCCCAGCCCTGTTGCGGTGTTTCACAGTTCTCACGAAAGACGTACTGCGAGACGAGCCTCCGTTGACTGCTCGACCAGTCGATCGCCGGTCGGCGCTGCTCTTGCGGAAGATAGCCCAGCCGATACACCGCCATCAGCTCGAGGTCGTCAGGAACGTGCAGCAGGCGAACGATCTCATCCCAGCGGCCGGGCGTCTCCATCGGGAAGGAGATGAACTGAATGCCCATGCCGAGCTCGACAGTGGTGAGCCAGATGTTCTCCATCGCGGCCCCCATGCTGAAGACCGAATAGAACGACGACAGCTGGCCTGGCCGGTACTCGCTGCGGTCGAGCATCACGCCCAGCAGCAGCGGGGAGCCGGCGACGAGCTTGCGATTTTCAGAGCCGAGTGTCTTCGGCACACCAAAGGTATTCATGAGCGTCTGCCCGCGCTTGGTGAAGACCTGACTTGTGAATGGCCGAAGAGCGGCGGGCAGCTTGTCAAAGAGCATTCCACTGCGCTTTTCATCCATCTCGGCCTGACTGAAACGGAAATACGGTTTGTAGCGTTCGAAGAATGTGCCGTTGGACATCGTTTCGGTCATGCTCTCGCCGGAGATGCGAGCAATCTCACCGATCGTTTCGCGACTCTCGATCACGACGAATCGCCAGGGCTGGCTGTTGAGCTGCGACGGGGCTCGGCCGGCCGCCTCCAGCAGGATCTGCTGGTGCTCCGCGGAGACGGGGTCAGGCAGGAAAGCGCCGTTCGTGGTCTTGCGGCGGCGGATAGCGTCGAGCAGTTCCATACAGTCACTTCCGGTCGTCGGGTTGGAATGAGCGGATGAGGCTCGCGGTGATGAAAGGAGCGGCGGCGAGCGCGACAAGTGGATGCCGCGCGCCGCGAGTGCCAGCCCAAGGGATCGCTGCGAGCGGCGCCAGTGCGGGAATCAGCGCAAGAGCGGCTCGACGATCCTGCGGCCTGCCCCACCACCGTGCGCTGACGGCGACCACGGCGCCAGTGCACGTGGCGATGTACAACGCATGATGCAACCACTTGAACCCGCTGGTGTCGACGAGCCTCGCCGCGACAGCTGCCCCTAGAGCGCAGTTCGCGGCATAGGTCAGCGCCACCACCCTGAACACGGGCGCAGCGCTCATCGCGATCCCCTCCTGATGGGTGTCGTGCTCCCCACCTGATGTAAGGACAATACTCAGCGCAGCGGAGGCAAATGCGCAATACCTTTAGGTTGGGATGATGAAGAAAGACGTAGAGAAAGGCGTCGGATGAACGATGATCACGAGATTGTGCTGTCTCGGATTTCACCGGACGATGCCGGTGAGGTGCTGGCCGTTCAAAGAGCCGCGTTCGTCTCCGAGGCATTGATCTACGGCACGGCTGATATGCCCCCGCTGACGCAGACCTTAGAACAAGTGCGCGCTGAACTCGCCGAAGCTGATGGCTGGGTCGCCCGCATCGAGAACCGGTTGGTCGGAGCGATCCGCGTCAGACAAACCGACGACCTCCTGCTCGTCGGACGCATCGCGATCGCACCCGATGTACAGGGATCAGGCATCGGCAGAGCGCTACTCGAAGCCGCCGAAGCAGACTCAAGCGCGCCAGAGGCAGAACTGTTCACCGGCAGCTTGAGCGAAGCGAATGTGCACTTGTACGAGAGTTGCGGCTATCGGATCACCGACCGTGTAGATCAGGGCGACGGAACTTCGCAGCTCTTCATGCGTAAGCCATTGCGCTGATCATCGCTGAGCGGCAGGCCACCTCCATCCGCTGATGAGAGGGTCATCTTCGCCGTGCTCGCGTGTGTAGTCTCTGGCATGCTGTCGACGCTCCAACAGGTTGGCGATCAGTGGTTCGTAGGTATTGTCCGCGCCCTGCACCCGCTCAAGTGCGTCGGCGGCCAGGCGAAACCGATCAAGGTCGTTCAGCATGACCATGTCAAAGGGTGTGGTGGTCGTACCCTTCTCTCTGTACCCGCGCACGTGCAAGTTCGCGTGGCCGTGCCGCCGGTATGCGAGGCGATGGATCAGCCACGGGTAGCCGTGGTAGGCGAAGATCACAGGTTTGTCATCGGTGAAGATGGCATCGAAGTCATCGTCAGAGAGGCCGTGCGGGTGGGCGGACTCATCCTGCAGTCTCATGAGGTCTACGACGTTCACGACCCGGACGGTCACCTCTGGCGCTTCTTGCCGCAGAATTGCTGCGGCCGCGAGGACCTCCAAAGTGGGCACATCTCCGGCGCCAGCGAGGACGACATCCACGTCTCCCCCGTCACGTTCTGTCCCCGCCCAGTCGAGGATGCCGAGACCTCGTGTGCAGTGCTCGATGGCTTCGTCCATCGTCAGCCATTGCGGTGCATCCTGTTTGCCGACAACGACGACGTTGACGTAGTCCACCGTTCGTAGGCAATGGTCGTAGGTGCTGAGCAGGGTGTTCGCGTCGAAGGGCAAGTAGACGCGGACGACCTCGGCGCTCTTATTCATGGCGAGGTCGATGAATCCGGGATCCTGATGGGTGAATCCGTTATGGTCTTGGCGCCACACATGACTGGAGAGCAGGTAGTTCAGACTGGCGATGGGACGGCGCCATTTGATGCCCCGAGAGGTCTCGAGCCACTTGGCATGCTGGTTGAACATCGAATCGACGATATGCACGAATGCTTCGTACGAGTTGAAGACTCCGTGCCGGCCGGTGAGGAGATATCCCTCCAGCCACCCCTGACATTGATGCTCGCTGAGTACCTCCATCACGCGCCCGGCACGAGCCAGATGTTCATCGAGCGGGATCATCAGTGCGTTCCATTGCTTGTCGGTTGCTTCGTACACTGCGGGGGCGAGCTTGTTCGACGCGGTCTCGTCCGGGCCGAAGATTCGGAACGTCTGTGGATTACGCCGAATCACTTCTGCCAGATAACCGCCGAGCACGGTCGTTGCGGATGTGTTCTCAGCTCCGGGCGCGTCGACGCCGATAGCGAAGTCGCGGAACTCGGGTAGATCGAGATCCGTCCTCAATACCCCACCATTCGCGTGCGGTGATGCCGACATTCGCTGTTCTGCATCCGGAATCAATGCGTCGATCTCTCCCGCCGGCGCCCCGCCATCTTCGAAGAGTTCGTCCGGGCGGTAGGAACGCAACCACTCTTCCAGCTGCTGAAGGTGTTCGGCATCGCCCCGCGCGCTGGGCAGAGGAACCTGATGTGCACGCCATGTTCCCTCCACGGGCTCGCCGTCCACATGCTCGGGACCGGTCCATCCTTTAGGTGAGCGAAGAATGATCATCGGCCAGCGCGCACGGGTGGTCTCACCAGCACGCGCCTCCGCACGAATCTGCGCGATGCGGTCCAGCGCGTGATCCATGACCGCCGCGAATCGCCGATGCACGTCGGGATGATCATCATCCGCTTCGAACTCGACCAGGAGCGGATCGTGACCGTAACCGCGCATCAGATCCATCAATTCGTCTTCGGGGACGCGGGCAAGAACGGTCGGGTTGGCGATCTTCCACCCATTGAGGTGCAGGATCGGCAGGACAGTCCCATCGGTGACCGGGTCGAGAAACTTGTTTGAGTGCCACGCCGTGGCGAGCGGCCCGGTCTCGGCTTCTCCGTCGCCGATAACGCAGAACACCGTGAGGTCAGGGTTGTCGAACGCCGCGCCATAGGCATGGCTGAGCGAGTAGCCCAGTTCTCCGCCTTCATGAATGGAACCCGGCGTCTCGGGGGCAACATGGCTCGGGATGCCACCGGGAAAAGAGAACTGACGAAAGAGTCGCGCCATACCGTCTTCATCCCGTGTGACGTCCGGATACACCTCCGAATACGTCCCGTCCAACCATGCATTGGCCACCATCCCCGGGCCTCCGTGTCCCGGCCCAGTGATGTACAGCGAGTCGAGTCCACGGTCTTGAATGACGCGATTGGCATGCGCGTACACGAGATTCAGACCCGGCACCGTGCCGAAATGACCCAGCAAACGAGGTTTGATGTTCTCGTTCACCAAGGGTGATCTCAGCAGAGGATTAGCCTGTAAATAGATCTGGCCCACGCTGAGATAGTTGGACGCTCTCCACCACGCGTCCAGCTGTGAGATCCGCGCATCACTGAGCATCTCCGGTCAGCTCCGTGGCAACACGGCGAGTACGCGCTGAATATGTTCGCGGAATTCCACCATGTAGGCACGAAGGAAAACCTCGGTCTCGGGCTTCAGAATCGTCCCATCATCCTGAAAAACTTCTTCGGTGAAATGGATGTATGCCTCGGGGGCTGTCATCTGCCGGGCATTGCAGAACGCCAGCACTGCGCGCAGGCTTTGTTGCGCGACAGCCGTGCCGATCACGCCAATCGATGCACCGATCACGGCCGCCGGAACATGATCGAAAGAGTTCTGACCCCACGGGCGTGATGCCCAGTCGATCGCATTCTTCAGGGCGCCAGGGATAGAGCGGTTGTACTCGGGCGTCACGAAGAGAACCGCATCGCTCGCAGAGATCGCGTCTTTCAGAGCTCGCGCCTCGGCCGGGTAGTCCCCGTCATAATCCTGGCTGTAAAGCGACAGGTTCCCGATGGGGATCTCAGTGAACTCCAGGTCGTCCGGCGCAACCTTGATTAGCGCCTTCGACAGCACGCGATTAATGGACGTCGATGACAGACTTCCGACAAAATATCCGACCTTGTACGACATGACTGCTCCTCACAGGTAGATGATGAGGCCAGTGTGCACCGCGGATGCCGCGGGGGAAACCCCCTTGACGTCAGAGCTCGACGCGCAACACGTCGGGCTCTGACTCGGCCACCTCGGGGTGACGAGCGAGGTTCACGACCGCGGCGATCAGGCCGCCCCAGACCGTGACCATGGCGATGATCATCATGACGATGGCTGTCGTGGTCATGCGCCGACTCCCTTCTCTGATGCGGGTATGTCTGATGCGGGTATGCGAATCGTTTGTGTCTCGGGCTCAGGGTCGTACTGCTCCTCTACGAGGAATTCGTCGTAGTCCGGATCATCCTTCGCATGCGATCGCGTGCCCCATGGCAACAGCGAGAGCAGCACGGCGAAGATGACGAGAGCAATCACCATCCCCCATCCGAAGATTGCGAGGAACCAGACCGGGAAGCCGCCATACGGCTCGGAGATCTTCGCGAAGAGTTCACTGATGAAGAGGTAACCGAGCACGATGGGGGCGAGGGCGCCGACCAGCAGCATCCAGAACCAACCGACTTTGAAACTCGATCGCCGATTGAGGTGTTCTCGCAGCACCGGCAGTTTGTGGAACACCCAGGCCACAACGATGACCGCCACGAGAGCGACCGCCATGATGCCGAACGAGTTGACGAAGGCATCCGCTGTATCGAGCACGCTGATCGCCGTCGTCGTCGAGAACAGCGCCATCGAGATGACCGCGAGCGGAACCGACACCGTCAACGTGGTGCGCACACGCCCCCAGCCGAGCTTGTCTTGGAGAGCGGCGACGATCACTTCAAGAATTGAGATCAGCGACGTGATGCCAGCGAAGACGAGGGCGCCGAAGAAAAGCACGCCGATGATCGAACCGCCGGTCGCTTGCGACACGATTGTGGGGAACGCCACGAACGCCAGTCCGATGCCCGATGTTGCAACACCGGCGACATCGGTGGCCTGCGCCTGTGCCATAAAGCCGAGCGCAGCGAACACCCCGATTCCGGCCAGGATCTCGAATCCCGAGTTGGCGAATGCGACGACGAGGCCTGACCCGGTGAGGTCGGTCTTGCGCTTCAGATACGACGAGTACGTCACCATGATGCCGAAGGCGACTGACAGCGAGAAGAAGATGTGACCATAGGCCGAAGCCCACACACCCGGGTCGGCGAGTGCTTCCCAGTTCGGTGTGAAGAAGGCGTTGAGGCCGTCCATCGCGCCGGGAAGGAAGAGCGACTGCACGACGAGCACCGCAAACATCACGGTGAGCAGCGGCATGAGCACCATGTTCGCCGCGCCGATACCGCGCTTCACGCCGAGCGCCATGATCACGATGACGACGAGCCAGACGACGACGAGCGGAATGCCGACCTGCGGCACGAAATCGGTGGAGACGCCGACCTTTGCCACGTCGGCAGACTGCAGGAAGTCCGTGAAGAAGAAGTCGTTCTCGTTGCCCGCGCCCCATGTGAGCTGCACGGAGAACCAGGTGTACATCACCGCCCACGCGACGATTACTGCGTAGTACACCGCGATGACCACGCAGATAAGTACCTGCCACCAACCCAGCGGCTCTGCTGCGCGATGCATCCGACGAAAGGCGAGCGGTGCTGAGCCGCGAAAGCGGTGACCGATCGCATAGTCGAAGAACAGCAGCGGGATGCCAGCGGTCAAAAGTGCGCACAGGTAGGGAATAAGGAATGCCCCGCCACCGCCCTCGTAAGCGACATAGGGAAAGCGCCAGATGTTCCCGAGACCGACGGCTGAGCCGATCGCCGAGAGGATGAACACATTCCGAGATCCAAATGCTTCACGCTTTTTGGTCTGGGTTGTTGCGGTCGTCATGACCGAGACATTACTACCCCGGAGTCAGGATGCGAGCACGGCCTGCCACGCGCCCGCCAGACGGTTCACACCTTCACGCAGGTTGTCGCTGCTCTGCTCAGAAAATGCCAGTCGCACAAAACCTCGGAACTGTTCTGAGCCTGCAGCGAACCACTCACCACGCTGGTAGCTCACGCCGAGGTCCTGGGCTGTGTCGAACAGGCGCGCATCGTCGAAGTCGCCGAGCAGCCGAGCCCAGACGAAGAAGCCCCCGGTGGGGTCAGCAACCTCGACGCGATCACCGAATTTGTCCCGCAAATGCGTCGTGAGAACCTGCGCTTTACGCGCGTATCCCTCGCCCGCAGTGGCCATGGCGGTGGGATATCTTTCGTCTGCCAGCATCCGCTCGACCGTCGCCTGCAACACCCCATTCGTCTGGCCGTCGAGGCGGTTGCGCAGCTTCGTAAAGCTGGCGCTGAACGCCTCAGGGACGGTCAGCCAGCCCAGTCGCAGACCAGGGCCGAGCGTTTTCGAGAAGCTATTGACCGCCACCACGCGATCGCTGTCACGCAAACGCGGACGATCAGGGATGACCGTCTCGGGGAACGTGATCTCTCGGTAGGGGTCATCAGCGATGATCGTGAACCCGTAACGCTCGGCAAGTTCGACGAGCGCAGCTGACTTCTCCGTCGACAGGGTCACGCCCGAGGGGTTCTGGAACGTCGGTACCGTGAACAGCGCCTTCGGTCGCAGCCCGTCACGCAGTCGCTCAGCGAGCAGATCGACATCGATTCCATCGTGCGTCACGGGAATCGGGACGATGCTCACGCCGACCAACTCGAGCACCCGAAGAAAGAGCGGATACACCGGGTCATCCACAACAATGGTGTCGCCGGGATCTAGCAGTCCCAGCACTGCGAGCGCGAGGCCGTGCGCACCGCCGTTGCTGACGATGACTCGTTCGGCATCAACCTGGTCGCGGTTCGCGATTGCCGCGCGGAAGCTCGACAGGCCAGCGGATGCCGAGTACCGCAGCAGATTCGGAAAGCTGTCACTGTGAGCAACCGCGGTCGCAGCGTCGCGATATACCGCAGTCGGCATCAGGGCGGTGTCGGGGTTACCCCCGCCCAGGTCAATCGAGCCTTCAGCGAGTCGAATCAGGGTCGCGTCGCCGAACCCCTGTCGCTCTGGAAGCCCGGCGAGCATGGCGCTGAGGGCGGGTACGGCGCCCTCTTCACGTGCGGTATCGGTGTTGAGTGCGGAGTCAGTCACAGTGCTCATCCAATCAGTGAAACAGGGCGGTAGGGGCCCAAGCGTCCCCCATGCAGTGCGGAGAGGTCGCGTTCGGAGAGGTCGCGTGCCACGAGTTCTGCGAGCAGAGGGGCGAGCGTTATGCCACTGTGTGACAGCAGCACGTAAACGCCGTCGGCGATCCAGCCGGCGACGGGCCTGCCATCGGCCGCCATCGGCCGGGCCGCCCCGTCGAT
>DQHP01000125.1 GCA_003524435.1 Microbacterium sp. | reverse complement strand
GCTGACCGAGCCGTCGCCGGCGATTGGCCGGGGGCTTCCCCACAGCACGAACGTTCCCACACCGGCGCCGAGGACGAAGCAGACGACGGTCGCCCAGATCGCCCTGGTCTCACGCGTCATCTTCTGCTCGGCGTCCATGTCTCCATCGAACCACGGGGGTGCGACGTCAGCCGCGCATCGCGACGCCGCGGCGCCAGTAGCCCATGAAGGCGACCTGTGAGCGGGCGATGCCGAGCTCTTTCACGAGGTGGCGGCGCAGCGTGGTGACAACGCCGCTCTCGCCCGCGATCCAGAAGTAGCGGTCATCTTCCGTCCCCGAAGACGTAACGACTTCTTCGCCGGAGCCCGAGTAGATCGGCGTCTCCCACACCATGTCTTCGCCATCGGCATCCTGCACGGTGATCTCGTCGTGGCCCGTGTCGCCGAGGTAGTCGAGCACGGTCGGGATGAGGCGCAGTCCGTGCGCAGCATCCCCTCGAGCCAACCAGTGCACCTCGACGCCTGCAGGAGCGTCAATCGACAGTTCGTCACCGGCTTCCGGAACCTCGATGAAAGCGATTCCTCGGAGCTCGCGCGGAGCGTCTTCGAGAATGCGGGCGATCGCGGGGGCTGCGGTCTCATCCCCCACGAGCACCACAGATGAGGCACCGGCGGGGGCGTACTCGATGCCGCTGCGCTCTGCACGTCCGCGGCGCGGCCCAACGATCAGCAGTTCGTCGCCCACCATCGCTCGGCTGGCCCACAAAGAGGCTGGCCCGGNNGAGTCCCGGCGCCAGGTGCAGCACGAAGTCGATGACGACTTCGGTGCCCGCATCCGTCACGTGGAGAGAGCGCACCGAATACGTCCGCATCGAACCGCGCTCGCCCTCGGGAAAGGCAAGGTACGAAGCCCACCAGTCATCCGTGTCGCGGTCGATCGCAGGGAGCACACCGGATGCTGGGGGGAAGACGAGTTTGACCCGTGCGTCATACACATCACCCGGGGTGCCGAACTCGTCGAGCTCAGCGCCACCCAGCGTGATGCGAACGAAGTTCGGCGAAACTCGTTCGACGCCGCGCACCTCTGCGCGGGCGAGGATGTATGGCGGACGCGTGCGTGTGGTGGGCTCAGCGGACATGATGCCTCCCGATTGGCGTGACCATCGGCTTTCCGGAAACCGGGTCGGTAGTGATCTGATTCGCCATGCCGAAGATCTCTTCAACCAGCGTGTGAGTAAGAATTTCGTCGGGAGCGCCGGTGGCATGCACCGCGCCCGCGCACATCGCGACGAGTTCGTCGGAATAGCGAGCGGCGAGGTTGAGGTCATGCAACACCATGACGATGGTGGTGCCGCGTGAGACAGCCAGGTCGGTGAGCAGGTCGAGCACCTCAACCTGATGGGCGACATCGAGGAACGTCGTCGGCTCATCGAGCAGCAAGATGTCGGTCTCTTGCGCGAGTGCCATCNNGCGATCCAGACGCGCTGGCGCTGACCGCCTGAGAGTTCATCAACGCTGCGATCAGCAAGGTCGGTGATGCCCGTCGCCTCAAGCGCATCGGCGACGACCTCATAATCGTGTGCATTCCAGCGGGCGAGTGCCTTCTGGTGCGGATGCCGCCCCCGCCCTACGAGGTCAGCAACAGCGATGCCCTCCGGAGCAATCGGCGACTGCGGCAACAGCCCGAGAACGCGGGCGACCTCTTTCGTCGATTGCGAATGCACCGACTTTCCATCGAGGATGACCTGACCGGATGCCGGCTTCAGCAGCCGTGCCAGCGCACGAAGCAGCGTTGATTTGCCGCATCCGTTCGCCCCCACGATTGAGGTGATCTTGCCCGGCGCCAGGGAGATATCAAGACCTTCGATGACGGTGCGGTCACCGTAGGCAAGAGTGATCCCCTCCGCCGACAGTGTGTGTGCCTCGGTCACAGCGAGCCCCCAGAGCGGTTGGTGCGGATGAGGAGATAGATGAGATACGGCGCGCCGAGCACACCGGTGATGACGCCGACCGGATAGCGGGCATCGAACACGAACTGGCCGACGAGATCGCCGCCGAGCACGAGCACCGCTCCGACGAGCGCGGCAGGCAGTAGCAGATTCGCGCCCGGCCCCGTGATGCGCGCGGCGATCGGCCCCGCCATGAATGCGACGAACGCGATCGGTCCGGTGACGGAGGTAGCGAAGGCCAGCAGTGCAACGGCGCCGACGATCAGCAGAAGTCGGGTGACACCCACACGGATGCCGAGGCCCGAGGCCGAGTCATCGCCAAGTTGCAGCATCCCGAGCTTTTTTGCCTGGCTGAATAGCAAGGGCAGGAGGAGGATGCTGACGAGCGCGAGGGGGGCGATGTCGCCCCATGAGGCGTTGCTGAGGCTTCCGGTCAGCCAGCGCATGGCGGTTTGAATGTCCCATTGCGCAGCGCGCGAGAGTACATAGGAGACAACGCTTTGCAGCATCGCGCCGACCCCGATTCCGATCAGGATCAGACGGATCCCTGAGAATCCGCCCTTGTTCGAGAGCAGGTAGATCGCGATGGCGGTGATCAGAGCACCGGCGAGAGCGAACAGCGAGACGACGGGGCCGCTGAACCCGAGAACGACAATGCCGACGACGGCCGCAGCGCTCGCACCCTCGGTGATGCCGATGATGTCGGGGGATGCGAGCGGGTTTCGCAGCAGCGTCTGGAAGGTCACACCCGCCNNCCCCCGCCGCACCGAAGGCGACACCGGCGAGAATCGCGAGCGACGTGCGGGGAAGGCGCAACTCGCCCACGGTGAAGGATGCCCCCGGCACGGTCTCGCCGAGAATGACGCGGATGATCTCACCCGGTGTGTAGAAGGTGTTGCCGACCATGAGCGCGACAGCAGCCAGCGCGAACAGCACGACGGCGAGCACGATGCTGG
>DQHP01000172.1 GCA_003524435.1 Microbacterium sp. | reverse complement strand
CTCCGTGCCCAGCACCCCGAGGTGCAGCGGGCAGGCGGTGCGCTCGGCGTCGGCAGGCTGCGTGGAGCCTTCGACATCAACGGGTGTGCCGGCAATAATCGCCGCATCCACCTCTTCGCCCTGCGAGAGGAGGCGCAGAACCGATGCCGCCCCGGTGTCAGAGCCCACCAGCACGCGAGGAGCATCAGCTGTGGCGATCCATGCGGCGGCAGCGTCAGCATCCGCCTCGAAGATGGCGACCGTGTAACCGTCGGCGCTGATCCGCTGAGCGAACCGTTCGTAGACAGGAGCGCGCTCGCCGCGGCCAGTGACGACGGCAAGTGTGCCGCGCACACGGGCGGCAGGCCAGAGGGCAGCGGGGGAAGATGTCGAAGTCATGCGTCCATATTGGGCGTCATCACCGCTCGGCTACACCGATGTTTCGAACTGTTGCAGTGTGTGTCGCCCCGCATCGAAGGCCCTGGATTGAGACGAAAAGGGCTTCTACGTTCGCATCCATGACCTCACGACCACGACTCGCGCCGCTTGCCGCTCTCACGATCGCCGCTCTCGCCTTCACCGGGTGCGCCTCCACACAGGCGTCCGGCGACACCGCCGACGGCACGTCTCTCACATGGGGCTGGCGGCTGCCGACAAGTTGGGATCCGGTGACCTCTACCGCCGGGTGGGACACTCACGCCCTCGCCCTTGTCTACGACGGACTTACGCAACTTGACACCGACGGTGAGCCAGTGCCCGGCCTTGCTGAATCGTGGGAGTACAGCGCCGACGGCACCGCGATCACGTTTCATCTGCGCGAAGACGGTGCCTTCAGCGACGGTAGCCCCATCACTGCAGAAGCGGTCAAACTCAATCTCGAGCGCGGGCGTGACCAGGAGAACTCCACACTTGCGGGGCAGTTGCGCATCATCACGGCTGTCGATGCCATTGACGAATACACAGTCACGGTGCACCTCGACCAGGCCGACTACCAGGTGCCCTACCTGTTTGCCGGAAAGACCGGATTCATCGTGAACCCCACCGCCTTTGACGACGTGGCGTCGCTTGCCACTCAGCCTGAGGGCGCCGGCCCGTTCGCGCTGACTGAGTACGTGCCGAACGCTCACGCGACGCTGGAGAAGAACGACGAGTACTGGAACGCCGATCACATCTTCATCGACGATCTCTCTGTCGTACCGGTGGCGGATGACGCGACTGCCGTTGCGGGCGTCAGCTCGGGACAGTGGGATGTGTCGACCGTCCCCGCCTCGCAGGCTCAGGCCGCCGAGAGTGCGGGATTGGACGTCGAAGTGATCAAGGCGCTCACCGTGCGCGCTCTCGACGTCAACGGCACCGTCGCCCCCTTTGACGATCAACGAGTGCTGCAGGCGATCAGCCACGCCACCGATCGACAAGCCCTCATCGACGCGACCTATTTCGGTCACGGCACTGCGAACTGGCAACCGTTTCCTGAGGGATACGTGGCACACAACGAAGAACTGAACGATCTTTACCCGCACGACGTTGACGCCGCGAAGGATCTCCTCGCCGAGGCCGGGTACTCCGACGGTGTCGACATCACGCTGACGCTCGGCGAGGATGACACGGCGCTCGCCGAGTTGCTGCAGGCGCAGTGGGCCGAAGCCGGAATCGGGGTCACGTTGAACGTGCAAGCTGCCGCCGCGATCTCGCAGAATTACGTGCAGCGCACTTTCCCGTTTGTGCTGGATAGCTACTCCGGTCGCCAGTCACCGCTGCAGGCGCTGGAGGTGCTGTACGGGCCCGAGGGACTCATGAACCTCGGTCGCGAGACACCTGACGAACTGACCGCCGCGATTGACGTGGCTCGGGCAACGCCGACTGACGACGCAGAATACGCGCAGAAGCTTCAGGATGCCGTTGCGATCGGTGTCGCGCAGCAGCCGAACACCTTCCTCTTCAGTTGGCCGCGCATCCTTATCCACCCGCAGAAGGTCACCGGCATCCAGCACTGGCTCGATGTGCAGCGCTGGGAAGACGTGAAGGTCGAGGGCTGAGCGCATGGCGACCGCGATTGCTGAGGTGCCGCTCGCGCCCAGCGTCGAGGGCCTATCGACCGGGCGTCGTGCGTGGCCGTGGCTGCGCACAGCGCTGGCCACGCTCGGCACCGCAGCCACCGTCTTCGTCTTCGCGACGTTTGCGACATTCGCTTTGGGCGCCGCGAGTGGTTCCAATCCCGCTGCGGTCGCACTGGGCGAGGTTGCGACTCAGGCCGACGTCGACAGGCTTAACCATGTTTTCGGCCTGGACCGGCCGTTTCTGGTGCGTTACTTCGACTGGATCTCCGGGGCCGTTACCGGCGATCTCGGCGCGAGTTGGTTCACGACGATTCCTGTCGCTGACAGTGTGGTGCAGGCCTTCCCCGTGAGCTTGTCAATCGCCTCAGGAG
Organism: Microbacterium sp.; assembly: GCA_003524435.1. Classification (GTDB taxonomy): domain Bacteria; phylum Actinomycetota; class Actinomycetes; order Actinomycetales; family Microbacteriaceae; genus Microbacterium. The sequence goes on along the minus strand of DQHP01000172.1, from coordinate 17,143 downwards.
CGATAGTGCTCGCGCTGCTGTTCGGATTCACCGGCGGCGTGCTCGCTGCGGTCAGCAGGGGCGGGATCGTTGATCGTGCGGTGACGCTTGTGAGCACGGTCTCGGCGACGGTTCCCGCGTTCGTTGCGGCAATTGGGCTCATTCTGTTGTTCTCGTATGCGATCCCGATCTTTCCTGTTGCGGGGTATGTGCCGCCGCAGGCGAGCGTCAGCGGCTGGTTGATGTGCCTGGTGCTGCCGTCGGTCGCACTCAGCCTCGATGCGGGCGCCGACATCGCTCGCCAATTGCGCACGTCGCTTGTCGGAACGCTGCGGGAGAACTTCATCATCGGTGCCCGCGTGCATGGTCTCGCGCCCGGACGGATCGTGTTCCGCCATGCGTTGCCGATCGCGTCGACGCCCGCGCTTTCGGTGCTCGGAGTGCACGCTCCACGCCTTATCGGCGGAGCGGTCATCACCGAGGTCATCTTCGGGATGCCGGGGCTCGGCCAACTCGCTAACCGCGCGGCGCTGCAAGGAGATATCCCCGTGGTGCAGGGGGTGCTGCTCGTCACAATCCTCATGGTTGTCGTCATCGGAGCGGTTATCAACCTCATCATCGTCCGCACCGGCGGCACAGGACGGAGCGCCGCATGAACGCACTGACTCGGCTCTGGAGTGCCGGATGGACCGTGCGCATAGCGCTATTGGTCATTCTTGCCGTTGCGGTGGTTGCGATTGCCGGACCAGCACTGGCACCGTACAACCCGCTCGCGCAAGATACCGCGAACGCCCTGCAGGATTCTTCAATCGCACACCCGCTCGGCACTGACTATCTCGGACGCGACGTGCTCAGCCGTTTGCTGGCAGGCGCACCGGCATCGCTTCTCAGCGCGCTGGGAGCAGCCCTCATCGGGCTGATCGTGGGTGCGGTCCCCGGTGCTCTCAGCGCCTTCGTCCCGAGGATCGGCGAGTGGCTATCACTGCGCGTCGTCGATGCGTTGCTGTCGTTGCCGTTCATTCTGTTTGCGATCGTGTTCGCTGCCCTCCTGGGCAACGGTCTCATACAGGCGACGCTGGCCATCGGCATCTTGATCGCTCCGAGCTTCTTTCGTATTGCCCGTGCGGCGACACTACGCGTGCGCGATTCTCAATACGTCGAGGCTGCGCTGTTCCTGGGGGGCTCAGCCTGGTGGGTACTGCGAAAGCATGTCTGGCGTCAGGTCGCTCCCAACCTCGTTGTGGCATCCGTTTCCGCTCTCGGCGGCGCACTGCTCGCTGTCGCCTCGCTGACGTTTCTCGGCATCGGCGTGCAGCCACCCGCCCCTACTTGGGGTGGAATGCTCGCCAGCGACCTTGGCTACCTCAGCCAGCGCCCCCTCGGACCGATCGGGCCTGCGCTCGCGATCATCATCACCGTCGGTGCTCTGAATCTCCTCGCCGATGCCGCACGTGACGTACTCGGGGCGGATGCCGCCCCCGCACGAGCCCGTCGAAAGGAGAAGACCCATGTCTGATGCTCCGCTGTCTCCGTCGTTCGATGAGGGCTCACTTGCCAGGCCAGCTGTGGCCGCCGCGGAACAGCTGGTGATCACCGCGGATGACGGTACTGAACTCGTCCATGCTGTGTCCGTTGCGGTGCGCCCCGGTGAGGCTGTGGGCATCGTAGGAGAATCGGGCAGCGGCAAGACTCTCACGTGCCGCGCACTACTGGGCATCCTTCCCGCCGGGCTGAGTATCACCGGCGGGGCAGTGCGAATCGACGAGCAGAATCTGACGCACGCATCCGAGAGAGACTGGAGACGGGTACGCGGCACGAGGGTTGCTGCCGTGTTCCAAGATCCTGCGTCATACCTGCATCCCGCCGTCCCTGTGGGGGCGCAACTTGAAGAGACCCTGCGGGTCACGGCCGGAGTGCCGCGACGCATCGCCCGTGAACGCGCACGCGAGCTACTTGATGACCTCGGCATCCGTCGCGTTGACCTGGTGCTTCGCCAGCGCGTCGCGCAGCTGAGCGGAGGGATGCTGCAACGTGTGCTCATCGCAATGGCGCTCGCCGCAGACCCTGCTGTGCTGATCGCGGACGAGGCGACGACCGCACTCGATGTCACCGTGCAAGCGGAGTTGCTCGAACTGCTCGCCCGGCTTCGGCTCGAGCGAGACCTTGCTCTCATCCTTGTTTCGCATGACCTCGCTGTTGTTGCGCAGGTGTGCGAGCGGGTTCAGGTGTTTCGTGACGGACGAGTCGTCGAAGCCGGTGCAACGTCGCGGGTGCTTCGGGCCCCAGGTCACCCCTACACGCGCGAGTTGCTCTCCGCGCACGCGGCGTATGGATTAGAGAGGTATCTTGCATGACCCTTCCCTCCACACTGCCCACTTCAGCCGCCGCTCCGCGTCGCCTGGAATCTCGAGGACGCGTGATCCCGGTACAGGGGCCAGCATTACAGCTGGACGGCGTCTCGGTCGACTATGGCAAGGTGCGCGTGCTCGATCAGATCTCATTGACCGTGCTTCCCGGCGAGGTCGTCGGCGTGGTCGGAGAATCCGGTTCGGGAAAGACCACACTCGCGCGCACTGTGTTGCGCGCTGTCGCACCTTCTGAAGGCCGGTTACAGGTGGCGGGTCGCGATCTCACCAGGCTTCGCGGCAATAGGCTGCGAGCGTGGCGCCGTTCGGGCGCAGCGCAGTACGTGTTCCAGGATCCGCTGCGCTCGCTCGACCCTGGCATCTGTGTGGCCAACTCCATTCGGGAAGGCTTGCAGATCGCTCGTGTCGCCACACCGGATGCTGAACGAAGACTGGCTGCCGCGTTAGATGCGGTCGGTCTGGATGAAGAACTCATCCGTCGACTGCCGTCCGGGCTGTCTGGCGGACAGCGCCAGCGGGCCGCGATCGCCAGGGCTCTCGTCGTCGAACCGAAACTACTGGTGCTCGACGAACCCGTTAGTGCGTTGGATGCCGCAAGCCGCGACCGGGTCGTTCAGGCGCTTATCGCACTGCGTGATCGACGCGGCAGCGACCTGGCCATGCTCGTAATCTCGCATGACATCGGCTCGCTGGCCGCGATGAGCGATCGCCTTGTTGTTCTCAACCAGGGCCACATCGTCGAAGACGGCCCGACCAGGCGCGTCATCGCCGAGCCGCAGCATCCCTACACCCGACTGTTGATCGACTCTGTCCCTGTTATCCGTACCCGCTCTGCCAACCGCCCCTGAAACGGAGTTTCTGCAATGCCTATTGAACTGTTGGGAATGATCGCCACGACCGCAGGGTCAGAGTCGAAAGAGCTGGACGGCCCGGTCGTTGACGCAGCCTTTGTCCGAGACTTCTCCCGGGCCCATGAGGATGCCGGGTTCGACCGTGTGCTGATCGGCTACAGTGCGAGCTCGCCGGATGGTTTCGCCGTGGCATCTGCGGCACTTCATTCCACAGAACGGCTGAAGGTGCTCATCGCGCACCGGCCCGGCTTCGTCCCGCCGACGATCGTCGCCCGCAAGCTTGCGACCCTCGACCACCTCACCGGCGGCGGACGCGTCGCGATCCACCACATCACTGGTGGAAGCGAGGCCGACCAACGTCGCGATGGCGACTTCAGTGAAAAAGCAGATCGCTACCGGCGGACCGGTGAGTTCATCGATGTGTTGCGCAAGTCCCTCACCGAGGAGGAACCCTTCGATCACGAGGGCGAGTTCTATCAGTTCGAGGGTGCGTACTCGGGCGTCAAGCCGGCAACGCCTGAGGGCATCCCGGTCTTCTTCGGAGGACTTTCCGGGGGTGCTGTAGAGGTGGGCGCGAAGAACGCCGATGTGTACATGCTCTTCGGTGAGCCTCTCGCCGACGTCGCCGAGCATATTCGTGTGATCCGGGCGGCTGCAGCCAAGGAAGGACGCACAATCGAGTTCAGCCTCTCCACGCGTCCGATCATCGCCGACACCGAAGACGAGGCATGGGGCAAAGCCGATCGGATCTACGCGCACGCAGAGCAGCTCCTCGAGAGTAAGAAGACTGGCAACACGCTCGCATTTGCCGAGCCGCTGCACCGGGAGCGCACGGCCGTATCTGCCGATCGCCTGCAGGAGCACGCGAAGCGCGGCGACGTGCATGACGAGCGGCTGTGGCTGGGAATCACGCGCCTCACCGGGCCGTCCGGCAACTCGACAGCGCCCGTGGGCACGCCCGCACAGGTTGCTGAGGCACTGCTGAAGTACTACGACCTGGGCGTGACGCGGTTCCTTATCCGCGGGTTCGACCCGCTGGAAGATGTGCGCGACTGGGGCAAGGAGTTGGTGCCGTTGCTGCGCGACGGCGCCAAGCTTCGCGATGAGATCAACCAGGAGCGGGTCGCTTAGGGCTGCGTTGAGTCAGGCCTTCTTGGAGAGAAGCCTCTCCACGCGCGGTTTCACTTCGGTGGCGAGCAACGTTAGCGACTCGAGCAGGTGCTCCTGCGGGAGGCCGCCGAGATCCATCTGCAGGAAGTGGCGCATGTGCCCCATGTATCCGTGTAGATGAACGATGCGCTCAGCGACGTCATCGGGGTCTCCTACGTAATAGGCGCCCGGCGCATGCGCTTGGGAGCGGTAGTCGTCATCGCTGGGCGTCGCCCAGCCGCGAAGTTTTGCCATCGATTCGTTGAGTTTGCGCCAACCGGGGTAGAAGCGCTCGAGTGCTTCGCCTTTGGTCGACGCAACGAGTCCCAACGCAGCGATCGATACTTTGATGTCTGCGCCGGTGTGCCCTGCCTTAGCGGCACTTGCCCGGTAGAGCTCGGCGAGTGGCGCGAAACGGTGGGGCGCGCCACCGATGATCCCGTAACTGATCGGCAGGCCGAGTCGGCCCGCACGTGCTGACGAAGGGGCACTGCCGCCTGTGCCGACCCAGAGCGGAAGTGAGCCGGCTTCGGGACGCGGCACAACGGGAAGATCGTCGAGGTCAGAGCGGACGGTGCCTTGCCAGGTGACGTGGTCGGAGGCGTTGATCCGCATCAGCAGATCGAGCTTCTCCTCGTAGAGGCGGTCGTAGTCGCGCAGGTCATAGCCGAAGAGCGGGTAGGACTCGACGGAGGATCCACGGCCCGCGGTGATCTCGACGCGTCCGCCGGACACGGCATCGGCGGTTGCGAACTGCTGGAACACCCTGACCGGATCGTCAGTGCTGATCACGCTGACACCGGAGCCGAGGCGGATCTGTTTCGTCGCTCCTGCTGCAGCGGCGATCATTGCTCCAGGAGATGACGCGGGCATCTCGAACGTGTGATGCTCGCCCACGGCGAAGTAGTCGAGGCCCGCTTGGTCAGCATGCACGATCGCGTCAAAGAGGTTCTTGATCGCTTCGGATGTGGAGCGAAGCGCTCCGTCTTCGTTGCGCTGGGTGTCGCCGAAACTGTAGGCGCCAAGTTCCATAATTACTTCCTGTGTTCGTGAGGATTGGAATGGGGAATCAGAGAGCGTACTGGTGAGAGGTGAGCTCGGCTTCGAGCTCCCCTTTGGTCAGGATGCTGTTGAAAATGTGCGTACCAGGGCCAAAAGTACGGCCGGTGTGCAGCGGTCCAGAGTAGACCGGATCGAAGCCGAAGCGATCGATCATGGTCGACACCAGCTCGGCGGCGGCTTCATCGTCGCTGGCAACGGCGAGGGCGCGTCGCTCGTCTGTGTCCGGTTCGGCCCAGTCCTCTTCTAGCTCGTGATAGCCGATGTGGTTGAGGGACTTCACGAGGCGGGCATCGACAAAATGTTCTGCCACGGTTTCACTCGTGGTTGTATCGTCGGCTTTATCGCTGTCGCCGTCGACCGGTGACCACCAGTTCATCGCGTCGACGACGACCTTCCCCGCCAGAGGAGCAGGAGCTATCGACTGATGCTTGTGCAGCGGCACCGCGAGAATAACGATGTCTGCGTCACGGACGGCATCGTCGGCGGTCATGGGCACAGCGCCCGGGATGACGATCTCCGTTAGCAAAGTGATGTCTTCGGCGGCACCCGAACCCGCGACGTTGACGTCGAAGCCTGATCTGAGTGCGGTTCGTGCGACTGCCGAGCCAACCCTTCCGACACCCAGCACTGCAATCGTCGTCACCGTGGCTCCTCATTTGTATTGCGTCGATCTTTGTTCATCCAGTCTGTGCGACAGGCTCCACGGAAACGAATCGCTGATAAGCTACTAATTATTCGTTAGCGCCAGGAGGAGCAGATGGAGAAGCAACACATCGATGAAGAACTCTGTCGAGCCTTCCGGCATTCGGCCGAGCTCGCCGGAAAGAAGTGGAACGCTGCGATTCTCTTTGCGATGTCCCGCGGTGCAGACCGATTTTCACGCATTGTCGAGTCGGTCGACGGGCTGTCAGACCGTCTTCTCGCTGCACGGTTGCGCGAGCTCGAGCTCCACGGCTTGGTCAGTCGTGAGGTCGTTCCGACAGTTCCTGTGCAGATTCTTTACGCACTTACGCCCGCGGGTAGCGACCTGATTCAGATCCTGCATCCTCTTGTGCAGTGGTCACGGCGCTGGCAACACAGCTCCGCACGCGAGGATGTCACCGCGCAGCGATGAAGTTTGCGATGCTGCGCAACGCCAGCTCGTGACTCTCGAGTTGCGGCACGTGCGCGGTGTCGGGAAGCTCTACGTACTGCCCGTGGTCTAGGGATGCTGCCGCGAGGCTTGCATCCGTACGAAAGTGGCGAAGATCCAGACTCCCCGCGAGGAATAACGCCGGAACAGCGATGCGCTCAAGCTGTGACCACGCATCCGGCAACTCTGCGGGTTCTCCCGGATCTGTGGCCGAGAGCGCGCGTGCGTTCATATCGAGGAAGAGCTCGCGTGGCGAGCCGGTTACGCGTCCGGCGTGCCCCGGGCCGTCCAGCCAGAAGTGGGTTTCGAGTTGGTTGACGGCGTCGAGATCGTCGCGCTCATCCGCGGCGTCGATGTCGCCATCCAGTTCGGCTGCTGTCGTTTCCAGTTCTGACTCCGGAGCGCCGCTGATCGCAGGCGATATCAGCACCAGAGCTGAGACGCGATCCGGGTAGGCGAGTGCGAGATCGATCGCGGTGCCGCCGCCCATGGAGTTGCCGACGACGATCGCCGACGAGACGTTCATCGCATCCATCACGGCGACAGCATCGGCAACCGGTGACCAGCCATCTTCCGCCTCGTATACGGTGTCGCCGTAACCACGTCCGTCGTAGCGGATGCAGCGCGTCTGCACGCCCAGATGTTCGACCAGCGGAGCCCATGAACGTCTGTCTGCCACGCCCGCGTGCAGCATCAGTACCGGAGGTGCGCCCGCGGGGCCAGTCTCTTCAACCGCGATCAAAGCGCGTCCTGACGTTACGCGGTGTTGACTCACGGAATCAGCGTAATCTTGCCGCGGGCGGCGTGCGCCTCGATCAGTTCGTGTGCACGTGCGGCCTCCGCGAGAGGCAGCTCGATCCCGAGTTCGACCTGAAACTCGCCAGCGGCAAGCAGCTTGATTGCGACGCCGACGGCCTCTGCGCGCCACGCCAGCTCCTGGTCGGTCAGAGGCTTGGGTGAGCCGCCGCTAAAGGCACGGATACCGAAGCTGGCAGCATCCGGACCGCGCACGATCGTCGCGATGCGTTCGCGGTCTTCGATGAGTTCGAGTGAGGTGTTGATGGCCTCATCCGTGCCGATGCAGTCCAGTACGACGGTGATATCGCCATCGACAGCCGCTCGCACACGATCAGCGAGACCATCCCCATAAGCAACCGGGATCGCCCCCAGCTCACGCAATTGCTCATGGCGGGCGGGGCTTCCTGTTGCAACAACCTTCGCTCCTGCCGCCACCGCGAACTGGACGGCAGCTTGGCCCACGGCGCCAGAGCCGGCGTGCACGAGCAGAATGTCACCCTCGCCGACGTTGAGCGAGCGCAGACACTGATAGGCGGTCCCGATCGGGATGCTGAGACTCGCGCCCTCGGCAGCGGTTACCGAATCTGGAAGCAGGTCAAGATTCTCTACCTTCGCGGCCACGTGGGTCGCATACGTGCCGTTGGTGCTGCCAATTGCGACCCGGTCGCCGACCGCGAATTCGGTCACTCCATCACCGATCGACTCGACGACGCCAGCACCATCGAGCCCGAGGCGGCGAGGTTCAGTGATCGGCGGCGACGGGCGTTTGCCGCCGCGCAGTTTCGCATCTAATGGGTTGACGCCAGCGGCCTCGATCCTCACGACAACTTCGCCTGGTCCGGCGACAGGGTCAGGGATATCTGCGAGCCTCAGAACGTCAGGGGAGCCGATTTCGGTATAAACGATCGCACGAGCCATGCCGCCAGGCTACCTCGCTGACAGCGCCTTGAGGATTCGTTGCGGCGATACCGGCTGGGCGGTGCCGAGTCGCTGAGCGAACACGCTGATCCGGAATTCCTCCAACAGCCAGCGGACCTCACTGAGGGTGGGGGTGGCATTCGGCGCGAGTGGGGTCGTGCCGCCCGCATCCTCAAATGCCTTCGCGACGCGTTCGTATTCGGTCATCCGCGTGCGGTCTTTACCGGGTTCGCTGGTCAGCATCTTCAGACGATCGAGCATGCCCTCCAGATACCTCGGGAAGTGCGCGAGACGCTCGGTTCCGGCGGAGGAGATGAAACCCGGATGCAGCAGGGCGCTGAGTTGCGAGCGGACATCGTTCAGCGGTCCGAGCAGAGCGAGTGAATTCTGGGATTTGATCCCGCGTTCGACCTCTCGCGACTTTGTCAGAATCTTCGCGACGAGCGAGACCGTGGCGAACAGGTCCTCCACGAGAGTCGCGTTGACGGTGTCGCGCACGCGCGTGAATTCTGCCTCGGTGCGGATGGGATGTGGGGGTAGCTTCGAGCGCACCACTGCCGCTCTGGCATCCTCGATCAGCGCTGCGACCGACGAATAGGGCGACGCGGCAAGCGCGAGCTTCTCTTGTGAAGTGAGGTGTTCTTGCACGTAGGACGCAGGGGAGGGGACGTTCAGCAAGAGCAGTCGGAGCACGCCATCGTGTGTGGCTGCTGTCGCGGCATCCGCTGTTGATTCGACGCGCACCGCGACGGTCTTTCCCTGATCGACGATCGCAGGGTAACCGCGTACGACACCGCCGGCGACCTTCGTGTCGAGGACTTCGGGGAGGTCGCCGAAAGTCCACGTCGTGAGGCCGTCCTGCTCGATACTCCGCATTGGCTTTGGACCGGGCGCCGCAGTCGACCCCTGAGCCTGTTGAAGGGCTGGCGACACCTTTGTCGGTCGAGCGATTGACCGGGCAACGCTCGCCCGGGCTCGATCCGACAACTGCGCTTGCAGATCACTCAAATCGCGCGCGGAGCCGACCACACGACCGCGCTCATCGACAGCACGGAAATTCATGCGCAGATGGCCGGGAACGCGCTCATCTTCGAAATCAGCAGCCGACATCGGTTGGTTCGCGACCGGCTGGATGAGGCGCGCGAGAGCCTCCTTCATCGAGCGTTGCGGACGTCCGTTGTGTCGCTCGGGGCCTTCTTCTGCGAGCGATTCGCCAAATTTGTCTGCCCAATCCGCGGCGGGGACAACGTGGCGTCGAATCGACTTCGGCAGCGCACGCAGTAGGGCTGTGACAAGTTCGGCGCGCAATCCCGGCACCTGCCAGTCAAACCCTTGATCCTCGATCTGTGCCAGCAGCGCTAGCGGCACGACCACGCTCACGCCATCGTCTTCGGCGCCCGGCTCGAAGCGGTAGGCAAGGCCAAGTACCTGGTCACCCTGCGCCCAGCGGGTGGGGAACTCGCTCTGATCGGCCCGTTCGTCGTCTTCGATGAGGTCGCTCTCGCGCATGACGAGCTTCTTCGGCGTCGTCTGCAGCGCGTCGCGCCACCAGCTCTCAAACGAGCGCACGTCGAACACCTCAGCCGGGATGCGTTCGTCGTAGAACTGGAACACCGCTTCGTCGCCAGCGAGGATATCGCGGCGACGTTCGCGCTCCTCGAGTTTCTCGAGGCGCTTGCGCAGCTCGTGGTTGCTGCGCCAGAAGGCGCTCACGCGCTTGTCTATCCGCGTGGGATCCCATTCGCCTTCGACCAGGGCGTGGCGGACAAACAGTTCGCGGGAGGCAGAGCGATCGACCCGTGCGAACTGGATGCGGCGCCGCGGGATGATCTCTACGCCGAACAGCGTCACCTTTTCGTAGGCGACGGCGGCGCCAGCATCCTTCGACCAGTGCGGCTCGGAGACTGACCGTTTTGCGAGATCTCCCGCAAGGGACTCTGCCCAAGCAGGGTCAATGGCTGCGGCGGTACGCGCGAAAGTGCGGGAAGTCTCGACGATCTCAGCGGCCATGACCGCTTGAGGGCTCTGCTTGCGAAGGCCAGACCCGGGGAAGATGGAGAAGCGGATGCCGCGGGCTCCACGGTATTCGGCGAGGCGGCGCTTCGGATCTTTCTGGCTCTTTGCCTGACCCTTCGGTGGCGTCTTTGTGTTCCGCTCGTCGAGGATGCCGATCTGAGAAAGCAAGCCGGAAAGGAGCGCGCGGTGGATAGCATCACCGTTCGCGTGTCCGTCACTGGAGCCGCTCCCTGAGCTCGTCGAAGGATTGGTGGGTTTAGCCTTCACCAGAGATTTCAGCTGACGGTGCACATCGAACCACTCGCGCACGCGCACATAGTTCAGATGCTCGGAGCGGCACAGGCGCCGAAACGCGCTGGAGCCGAGTTCACGCTGCTGCTCCCGCAAGTAATTCCAGAGGTTGAGGACCGCGAGGAAGTCGCTCGTTGGATCGGTGAAGCGGGCATGCATCCGCTCTGCGGTGTCGCGAACGCCCTGCGGGGCGTCCTGTGATGGACGTTCGCGGACGTCTTGGATCGTGAGACCGGCGACGATTGCTAAGACATCAGTGGTCACGCCAGCCTGCTGTGACTCCAGCAGCATGCGTGCAAAGCGCGGGTCGATCGGCATCCGTGCAATGTCGCGCCCGATCTTGGTGAGACGGGGCGGGTCACGGGTTGTGTCTACCGCCCTGAGTTCGGTGAGAAGGTCAAACGCCGCCTTGATGCCGCGGGAATCGGGCGGAGTGAGAAACGGGAAAGCAGTGATATCGCCGAAACCGAGGGACAACATCTGCAGCACCACTGAGGCCAGAGAGGTGCGCAGAATCTCGGGCTCAGTGAACTCCGGACGCTTGTTGAAATCCTCTTCGCTGTAGAGACGGATCGCGATGCCATCGCTCGTACGCCCTGCTCGGCCGGAGCGTTGATTCGCCGATGCCTGCGAGATCGGTTCGATCGGCAGACGCTGCACCTTCGAGCGGTTGCTGTAGCGCGAGATACGTGCGGTGCCGGTGTCGATGACGTACTTGATGCCGGGGACGGTCAGGCTGGTCTCCGCGACATTCGTAGCCAGCACGACGCGGCGTCTGACGCCGGCGACCCTGCTCTTCTCGAAGACGCGGTGCTGTTCGGCCGCAGAGAGGCGGCCGTAGAGGGGGAGGACCTCCACAGGAGATCTGCTGGACGTATAGGCAGCGCGCACAGCATCCGCAGCATCCCGAATCTCCGCCTCGCCCGGGAGGAAAACGAGCACGTCGCCGGGCGCTTCGCGGTCGAGTTCGCGCAGCGCGTTGACGATGGCGGAAACCTCGTCCTCTTCCTCACCGGCACCCGCCGTTGTGCTCGTGCCCGCCGTTGTGCTCGCGCCCGCCGCATAACTCCGGAGATTTTTGCCGGATCGCACTGTTTTCGGCGGCGCTGAGGCTCCGGCAGCTGATTCCTCCGGAGTTGTGCGGGGATCAGCCATCGGCCGGTACCGAATTTCGACCGGATACGTGCGGCCAGAAACCTCGATGACCGGGGCCGGTGTGTCATCCGCGCCGGCTGTGCCTTGAGAAGCGAAGTGCTTCGCGAAACTGACCGGGTCGATCGTCGCTGAGGTGATGATGACTTTGAGGTCAGGCCGCTCGGAAAGGATGCGCGTGAGGTAACCGAGCAAGAAGTCGACGTTGAGGGAGCGCTCGTGGGCTTCGTCGATGATGATCGTGTCGTAGCGGCGCAGCAGGCGATCACGGTGAATCTCATTGAGCAGGATGCCGTCGGTCATCAGCGCGATCTTCGTATCCGCGGACACTTTGTCCGTGAAGCGCACTTTGTAGCCGACTGTCGTGCCGAGCTCGACGTTCAATTCTTCGGCGATGCGCTCGGCGATGGTGCGTGCCGCGAGTCGACGCGGCTGGGTGTGCGCAATGTTCTCGCGTCCGAGTTCCAGACAGATCTTGGGCAGCTGCGTTGTTTTTCCGGATCCCGTGGCGCCAGCGACGACGACGACCTGGTGGTCACGGATGGCGTCGGCGATCTCATCCCGCGCGGCGCTGACGGGCAGTTCCGGGGGATAGACGATGACGAGATCAGGCGAAGGCATAGCCCTTCATCGTACGACGCGAACGGAGGCGTGCCGGGATGCTATTGACTTGCAAACTACTTTGCGTTACAAAGTTAACATGACTCTTGACGACGTGGCGAAGCAGGATGGCGACGCCCCTCGGCCGCTGCTTGCAACACGCTGGGCGCTGGGGCTCCCGGTGATGCGCGTCGCACTGGTCGCCGCGGCATCCGCCCTCACCTGGCTCGTCGTCAACACCTTCGAAAGCGATGTCGCCTTCCCGCCGCCAGCGATGCTCGCGGCCGTGGCCATGCTGCCTGTCAACGTGATCTGCCTGTGGCTCGTCGTCCGTCTTCTACGCCGCGAGCAGCGCACCGTTCGTGAGCTGCTCGGTTTCGAGCCGCGTCGTATTTTCAGCGATCTGCTCTGGGGGTTGCTCTGGCTCGCCGTGTTGTATCTGCCTTTCGCTGGGGCGATCATGCTTGTGGTCTGGTTACAGCACGGCAGTGAGATGTTCATCGCGATGGAGACGGTGTTCTTCGATCCGGCGACGGTTCCAACGCTCAATCCGATCGCGTGGACGGTAATCGCTATTGTGGCCGTGCTCACCTTCGCGCCGTTGAATGCTCCGACCGAGGAGCTCGTCTACCGCGGCTACGCACAAGGCAATCTAGCTCGTCGATGGCCGACGGTGCTGGCGATCATCGTCCCGTCGATCCTGTTCGGCCTGCAGCACGTCTGGTATGCGCCGACTCCCGACGCGGTAGTCGCCTTCGTTTTCGCGTTCTTCGTCTGGGGCGTCGGGTCCGGGCTGATCTATCTGCGCCAGCGCCGGCTGATGCCGCTCGTCTTCGCGCATGTGCTCGTCAACCTGCTGTCCACGCTTCCGGCGCTCGCCGTGCCCTTTTTCTTATTCGCGAATGGAGCCTGATGATGACTGTCGATGATGAACAACCCGACCCCGCAGACATGCTTGCGCTGGTGAAGGATCAGCAGCGCAGCATCGAAGGTCAGCGCGGTGCATTCGTGCCACTGATCCTGTTTTCCTGGGGGATTGCGTGGCTCCTCGGATTCGGTGCACTGTGGCTCATCGACGGACTCGGGGATGCCTTCAGCCTCCCGATCTGGGTCGCCGCGCCGATTTTCATCGTGCTCCTGGCAGGGGCCGGAACGTTGTCGACAATCTTCGGAATCCGGTCAAGTCGAGGACTGCGCACAGGTAAAGACGCAACCTTCGTCGGCCTGGTCTACGGCCAAACATGGTGGGTGGGCAGCCTTGCGATCTTCGCGCTCGGCCAGGCGCTGGTCCGCGCCGGAATGGACGCCGATATCCTCCGCATCTTCTACCCGTCGGCCTACATCTTCTTCGCTGGCGTGATGTATGTCATGGCAGCGGCGATCTGGCGGGCGATCCCCATGCTGATCCTGGGTGGCTGGGCGATCCTTGTGAGCGTGCTGGCACCATTCGCGGGGTATCCCGCGCAGTACCTCGTGTACGCGCTGGCAGGCGGTGGGGGATTCCTGCTCGTCGCGCTCTGGTCCTGGATATGGATGCGACGTGCACGTCGCCACCTCACTCTCGGCGGACGATCATGAACGAACTCGATCCCGTTATTCACGCTGCCGCACGTTTGCGCATCACTGCTGCGCTCGCGATGCTCGGCGCGGACGAGAGCATCACTTTCCCGCGGCTTCAAGAGCTACTTGAAATGACAGCGGGCAACCTCTCGACGCACCTGCGCAAACTGGAGGATGCTGATTACGTCCTCGTGGAGAAAACGCATAAGGGTCGGACTCCGGTCACGTATGTCGCGCTGACGACGAAGGGGCGACGCGCCTTTGAGGATTACACGAACGCATTGCGGGCCGTGCTCGGTGCGGAGCGCTGACCGACCCTGGCGAATCCCCTAAGATCGTACGGTGAGTAGTACCGCCAGCGAAGTGCTGACCCCTCCGCCCGCCCGCTCCTCGGCCACTTCTTCTGGCCACCGTCTCGCCAGTTGGTGGCGTTCCTACGGCCGCCCGCCGCGAATCATGGGGCTGGATGTCGCCCGCGCCTTGGCCCTGCTGGGCATGATCGGCGCGCACGTTGGCACGACCGAAGAACTCGTGCTGCTTGATCCCACTACCTGGGGTGCGCTCGTGCACGGGCGCTCATCGATCCTGTTTGCCGTGCTCGCTGGCGTTTCGATTGCGCTGATGACAGGGCGCGACACGGTGCCCACGCCCGAGCGCATGCCGCAGATTCGCCTCAGCCTGCTCGGACGCGGCGCAGCGATCTTCATAATTGGTCTCTTGCTTGAGATGCTGAACACTCCCATCGCCGTGATCCTCACCGTCTACGGCATCCTCTATCTCATCGCGATCCCGTTCCTGCGCTGGTCGCCACAGTGGCTGCTGATTGCCGCCGCTGTGCTCGCCGTGGCAGGCCCGCCGCTACTGAGTCTCGTGCAGTCGCTGCTGCTGATGCCAATGGGGCCGGGGCTGGACCTCGTGCTGTTCGGCACATATCCGGTCACTGTCTGGATGGCATTCATCTTCGCGGGAATGGCGTTAGGGCGCCTGCGGCCAGAGCGCATTCGCACCGCGGTGGTGTGCCTGATCGTCGGCGTGGTGCTGAGTATCGTCGGCTATGGGATCGGAGCCCTGGCAGGCGGGACGAGCGAATCCGACGACTCCTTCAGTTCGAGCTCGTCGAGCTCCACCTCCTACTCCGATGATGGCGTCTACGGGGTCGCTCCCGATGAGATCGATTTGACCGGCGCACTGTGCGACAAATACAGCGACGGTTACATCTCCTGTTATCCGAAAGTGGATTCCACCGCCGAAGACTTAGACGACACTGGCTACGACACGATGGGCGGGTGGGAATCCTACGCCGAATCGCTGGAGTCGATGCCGCCACTGGAGTCGATGCTCACTGCGCTCACCACGGCCGAAGCACACTCGGGTGGCACCGCTGAAATTCTTGGATCCGGTGGTTTCGCCCTCGTCATCATCGCGCTGTGCCTGCTGCTCAGTCGACCTGTGCGCTGGCTGCTGCTGCCCTTCGCGGCGCTCGGCTCGATGCCGCTGACCGCGTACAGTGCCCACATTGTCGCGCTGTTCGTGCTCGCGGGCCCTGGCGGTTTTCTTTCGGGTAATGACACCTGGCTCGTGATGAGCGTCGCACTGATGGCGTCCTGCACCCTGTGGGCCCTCTTCTTCGGTCGCGGTCCGCTTGAGCGACTCGTCGGGCGCGCGGCACGAAACATGACCCGCGTCCATCATGACGGCTCGTAGGCTGGGAACATGACGATTCCTACGATCACTCTGAATGATGGCTTCACGATTCCGCAGCTTGGTTACGGCGTCTTCAAAGTCGACCCGGCGCAGACTGAGAAGGCTGTGAGTGAGGCGCTGGAGGCCGGCTACCGTCACATCGACACCGCTGCGATCTACGGAAATGAAGAAGGCGTCGGAGCAGCGATTGCGAAGAGCGGTATTGCTCGCGAGGACCTCTTCATCACCACCAAGCTGTGGAACGATCGTCACGACGGCGACCAGCCGAACGCAGCCATCGCCGAGAGCCTCGAGAAGTTGGGCCTTGACCAGGTCGACCTCTACCTGGTGCACTGGCCGGCACCCGCTAACGACAAATATGTGCACGCCTTCGCCAAACTCATCGAGTTGCGTGAAGCGGGCCTGACCCGCAGCATCGGCGTCTCGAACTTCCTCGTCGACCATCTCGAGCGCGTCGTCGCTGAGACTGGTGTCACGCCGGCCGTGAACCAGATCGAGCTGCACCCGGCATACCAGCAGCGAGAGATCGTCGCCTGGGCGGCTGACCACGACGTCCGCATCGAGGCGTGGGGCCCCCTCGGTCAGGGCAAGTACGATCTGTTCGGCACGCCAGCCGTCGCCGACGCAGCCGCTGCACACAGCAAGTCACCGGCGCAGGTCGTGCTCGGCTGGCACCTGCAGAAGGGCAACATCGTCTTCCCGAAGTCGGTGCACGCCGAGCGCCTGCGCGAGAACCTGGACGTCTTCGACTTCACGCTGACAGAGGCTGAAATCGCCGCGATCGACGCCCTCGACCCTCTGGATGGATCGGGCCGCGTCGGCAGTCACCCGAGCGAGCTCAACTGACGCTGAATCGCTTGCATGACGCCCCGTGTCGCTCCGTGCGCCGCGGGGCGTCATCATGAGTACGGTCAGTGCATGACTTCTCCGTACCGTGTCGTCGCCGTGTCAGGATCGCTCCACGAGCCGAGCAAGACGACGGCGTTGATCCGCGCGATCGCGGCCGCCGTCGCTGAGCGCGCGCCGGTAGACGTGACGCTCATCGAGCTCACCACGATCGGCCCGCAGCTTGCTGGAACGCTGCGTCGTGACCAGCTTTCACCGGCCCTGGAAGCGCAGTTGCGGGCGATCGAGGATGCTGACCTGCTGATCGTCGGCAGTCCGGTGTATCGCGCATCCTTCACCGGTCTCTTTAAACACCTTTTCGACTTCGTCGGGCAATATGCGCTCGTCGGCAAGCCGGTGCTGCTCGCCGCTACCGGCGGGGGAGAGCGGCACGCGCTGATGATCGAACATCAGTTGCGTCCGCTGTTCTCGTTCTTCCAGGCGCTCACCTTGCCCGTAGGTGTGTACGCCAGCGATACCGACTTCGACGGGTACAGCATCAGTTCCGAAGTGCTGCACGCTCGTGTCGCGCTCGCCGCGGATCGTGCGCTGCCATTGGTCGGCTACGCCGCGACGCGGTCGGTTGACGTGCTGGTCTGAGGCGCTTACTAGACTTTGCTCGATCGATACCAGATGCTTTTCGTTCGTTATCGAGGCGGCGAATTCAAGCGGCGATTGCA